>JACRMK010000033.1 GCA_016235055.1 Chloroflexota bacterium
ATTGTTCGGCATCGACCTGAGCGCCGGCGGTCAGGCCGCGATCATGCAGCGCGCGGGCCAAGCGGCGCAGCCACGCGTCGCGGCGATCCAGGCGCAGATCCGTCAGAGTGTCGTGGTCGGCAGCGACGAGACCAGTGCGCGAGTGGATGGACGCAACCACTGGGAATGGGTCTTCCGGGCCGCGGGAGCCGTCCTGCACGTGATCCGGCCCAGTCGCGGGGTCGATGTGATTGAGTCGGTCATGGGTGACGCGCGGGTTGGCACCTGGGTCTGTGACTGCTGGGCGCCGCAGTTGCACGCACCGGCCGAGCGGTTCCAGTTGTGCCTGGCGCATCAGATCCGCAATCTGGAAGGCCTGCGCGCAAAGTGCCCGCACTTGCGTTGGGCCCGCGACCTGCAGGCGCTGTTCCGGGAGGCGATTCACTTGGGCAAGCGTCGACTGGCCCTGACGGCCGACGGCTACCGCCGACCGGTCTTGAGTTTGATGCCGTGCTGCTGAAATTGGCCCCAGAGGCCGCCGAGCGTGTACTGAATGCCGTGGCGCTCGCGCAGCCAGCGTTGGGCGTCCGCCAATTGCGCAATCCGACCGGCCCGCATTTCGGTTTCGAGGTCGCTCCAGGCAGTCGCTGTCATGTAAGGCTTCTGGCCGGGTGCGTGCTTGATCGTGAGCAGCCCGTCCAAACCGCTGCGCTGATATTGCCGCCACCAGCGCCGCAGTTGGCGGGCGCTGTAGCCCACCTGACTAGCGCAGGTCGCCAGACTGCGCACCTGACCGCGCTTGAGCAAACGCAGCGCATGCACGCGTAGCGCGGCGGGCTGGCCGCGCAGGGCTTTTTCACGGGCGGCTAGTTGTTCGACGGACTCGTGGATCGCCACCAGATAATTGGTCGGCATGTGCGTCACCTCGACACGTGATGCCGTCTATTATAGGACATTATCAGTCTGAAACAGTATTATAGCCCAACACAGGATACCTGATCTCTTTGGTCCCCGGCTCCAACGGCGATTGTATAACAAGACTGTTATCGCCTTTGACAAACATAGACCGGGGGTATGGCAGACCCACTTGGCGTGCCAATAAGAAATCTGTTGAGGCATTTACAATAACGAGATCGTTGACGACGAGTGTAAAACATGAAGGCGAATGAGCAAATGCCGGTGTTCCGACCCCAAGAAAACTCACTCCCCGCTGGGCACCTTTAGTTCTATATATTAGAAGAGCCCTATCTGCCATTCCGATTCTTGCAGCAATGTAGAAATTTGGAACGATCTGCCAAAAGTTTTGATCAAGATATTGGTGAAAACCTAGCCACAAACCAATCCTTATTTTGTCGAACCAGTCAAGCAGGATATCAAAGTCGACAGTTGAGACCCCGTTCAGCGCCAGCAATTTCTCCACAATAGGCTTTGCCCGAATTTCGAGCTTAGCAAATGACGCATTGCAATTATCGCAGGCGGGGAACTTAAACTGGTCAAACGCGAACTTCCCAAAAGGCTCTTGCTGGCTCATGAAGGGGCCAACATTGATTGGGCGCTTAGGATCACCCGTCATGCTAATGAGCCACCGAGGGATAACATGTTCGTTCGTCTTGGTCCCTGGCTTTCTTCCACAAAAAATGCAAACTCGTCTGCGAGCACGGTTCGTTTCTGCCACAAAGTCTTTGCCAGCCATTCCACACCTCATTGAGGCCAAGGACACGATTCTTCTGCCAAGAATGGTTAGTAGTATAAGATCTAGTTTAGCAGTCTGTCAATCCGTTTTGCGTTTTCGCCACATCGTATTTGCGCTTTACAACGATACTCTCCAATTACCGCTCACGTTCACTTGATGATCTTCCCCTCGCCCGGCACATAGCGTTCCGGCGAGAGGACGATGCCACTGTGCGACGTCTCGCGCACAGATTCGGCGCCGGGGGCGGGCGCGCTCTCCAGTTCGGCCAACCAGGCGCGCAGTTTTTCCTGTTCGTCGGGGTTGAGCGCGTAGCGCGTGGCGCGGTCGAGCAGGTGTTTGCCGAGCCAGCCGAGCGCTATGCGCCGCAGGTCGGCGGCGTCGCGGTAGGGCCGCCAGTCGGCGTACTGCGTCACGTCGCGGGCGAAGGCGTCGGCGGCGGGCGTGTGCAGCATCTCGCGGCGAAAGAGCGCGGGCAGGCGGCCGGCGCGCCGCGCGATCTGCCATTCGAGCCCGACCGGCGCGGTGATGTCTTCGCCGAGCACGAGGATATGCGCATCGGCGCGCGCGACGGCGGCAGCATCGAGCGGCTCGCCGGGGCCGGGCGTGAACGTCACTGCCCAGCCGAGCGTGGTCGGGATCGTGGTGACGGCGTGGCCGAGCACGCCGCGCTCGCGGGAGAGGCCCGGCGCGGCGGAGATGTAGAGGTTGATGCGGCTGCGAATGTCGTCGATCATGGAGAACCTCTATTTAACCGCAGAGAGCGCAGAGCACGCAGAGAGAAACCGGATAATCTCTGCGTTCTCCGTGTGCTCTGCGGTTAGCCTTTTCTTGGTGTTCCTTCGTGCGCTTTCGTGGCAAGGTTATATTCGCGTCGATTCGCGTTATTGGCGGAACCTTGTGTTTGTCTCTGCGTGCTCTGCGATCTCTGCGGTAAGGTTCGTTCGCGTTATTCGTGGATAGCAGAAAGCCCTGCCGCGTGGGCAGGGCTTGGTGACGCGTTGTCGATGGCAGGCGGCTACCTGAGGAAGCCAACCGTCTGCACCCAACTGATGACCGGGCCGGGCAGCACGCCGAGCACCAGAACACCCACCGCCGCGACGACGATGGCAACTTGCAGCGCGCCGGACGGCGAGCCGATCTGCACGGTTTCGTCGGCGGGCTTCGTGTACATAAGCATGACCACCCGCAGGTAGTAGCCGATCGAGATGACACTGTTCAGCACGCCGATGACCGCCAGCCAGAGCAGGCCCTGCCCGACGGCGGACGAGAAGACCAGCCACTTGCCCATCAGGCCGGCGGTCGGCGGGATGCCGGCCAGCGAGAGCAGGAACAGCAGCATCGCCGCGGCGAGCGCCGGGCGGCGACTGGCCAGCCCCGCGAAGTCCGAAATGGACAGGTTTTCCTTGCCGTCGCGCCCGAGCGCCAGCACGACCATCCACGCGCCGAGATTCATCAGCGAGTAGGCGACCAGGTAGAAGACCGCGGCTTCCAGCCCGCCCACCTGCTGGGTGGTGATGCCCTGCGAGCCGGTCGCCAGCGCGACCAGGATGTAGCCCGCGTGCGCGATGCCGGAGTAGGCCAGCATGCGCTTGATGTTGTCCTGCATCAGCGCGCCGAGGTTGCCGATCGTCATAGTCAGCGCGGCCAGCACGGCCAGCGCCGTACCCCACGCGGCCAGCAGGCCCGGCGCGGGGAAGGCGATGTACAGCACGCGAATCAGCGCCGCGAAGCCGGCCACCTTGGCGGCCGAGCTCATGAACGCCGTGGCGGCGGTCGGGGCGCCCTCGTATACATCCGGCACCCAGGCATGGAACGGCGCGGCCGCGATCTTGAATCCGAAGCCGACTAGCAGCAGCGCGATGCCGGCCAGCGCCAGCAGGTCGGTCGTACCGGCCGCCTTGAAGTGTTTGGCGATCTCCGGCAGGCTCGTCGTGCCGGCCGCGCCGAACGTCAGCGCGATGCCGTACAGCAGGAACGCCGAGGCGAAACCGCCGAGCAGCAGGTACTTCATGCCGGCTTCCGCGCTCTCGGGGCGCGCGCGGTTGAACGCCGCCAGGATGTACAGCGCCAGCGAGAGCAGTTCCAATCCGAGGAAGATCGTAATCAGGTCGCTGCTGGTCGCCATGACCATGCCGCCCACGGTCACGAACAGGGTCAGCACGTAGTACTCGCCGCGGTTGATGTTCTGCTGGCGCAAATACGCCATCGAGAACAGGATCGTCAGCGCGGCGATGCCGAGCAGAAGCAGCTCGATCACGAGGCCGAAGCCATCGAGCACGGCCATGCCGGCCAGCGTCGTGCCGCTGCGGCCCGACTGCAGGACGATGGCGGACAGCGCGGAGAGGACCACGCCCGCCAGCGCGGCGTAGGCGTTCCAGGCGCGCCCCTCGTCCGACACGAACTGGTCGAGCAGCAGCACGACCAGCGCCGTAATCGTCAGCACGACGATCGGCAGGATGATGGTCAGGTCAAGCGTGGGTAGGGTGAGTGGCATAGCGCATCCAGGTCGCCGGCGCGGTTACATGCGGAACAGGAAGAACAGCATCAGGAGCAGCGCGCCGACCAACGTCATAAAGGCATAGGATCGCGCGTAGCCGGTCTGCAGGCGGCGCGCGCCGCGCGCGGCGGCGGACGCCAGGGCGGCCGCGCCGCTCACCAGGCCGTTGTCGATCACGGCACGGTCGATCGCCTGGAAGGCGAAATCGGCCAGCCAGAGCGACGGCGCGACGATCAGCACATGGTACAACTCGTCCACGTACCACTTGTTGACGAGGAAGGTGTAGAGCGGGCGCATTGCGGCCGTCAACTGCTCGGCCAGGCCCTTGCGCCAGACGTACACGACGATCCCCAGCAGAATGCCGGCCACTGCGACGACCAGCGACGCGATGTTCAGCCAGCCCGGCATCGCCACGGCCGCTTCGCCGCGGCCGCCAGCCTCAAAGACCGGCTTCAGGAAGTGCGTGAACGGCCCGTCGCCCAGCCCGTTGAGCGCGATGCCGCCGACCAGCGACAGCGCCGCCAGCACCATCAGCGGCACGGTCATCGAGAGCGGCGACTCGTGCGGGTGGACATGATGCGTGTCGAAGCGCTCTGCACCGAAGAATGCGAGCACGGTCAGGCGTGTGACGTAGAAAGCGGTCATCAGCGCGGTCAGCAGGCCGAGCGCCCAGAGCAGCGGAAAGCCGTTGACGAACGCTTCATTGAGGATCTCTTCCTTGCTGAGCGCGCCGGCCCACGGCCAGACGCCTGCCAGCGCGGGCGCGCCGAACAGGATGAACGTCCACGCGGTGATCGGCATGGTCTTGCGCAGGTTGCCCATGCGGAAGATGTTCGTCTCGTTGTGCAGGCCATGCATGACGCTGCCCGCGCCGAGGAACATCAACGCCTTGAAGAAGGCGTGCGTCGTCAGGTGAAAGATGCCGGCGCTGAACGCGCCGACGCCGATGGCGAGGAACATGTAGCCGAGTTGGGAGATCGTCGAATAGGCCAGCACGCGCTTGAAGTCGCTGTTGACCAGCGCGATCGTCGCGGCGAAGAACGCCGTCAGCGCGCCAATCGTGGCGACAATCGCCATCGTCTGCGGGGCGAGCGCCAGCAGGGCATGCGAGCGCGCCAGCATGTAGACGCCCGCCGTGACCATCGTCGCGGCGTGGATCAGCGCGGAGACCGGTGTGGGGCCTTCCATCGCGTCGGGCAGCCAGACGAACAGCGGCAACTGTGCCGACTTGCCGGCCGCGCCGAGGAAGAGCAGCAGCGTGATCCAGGTGATCGTCGGATCGCCGACCTTGAACGCCTTTTCTGCCGCAGCGAAGACGTGCTCGAAATCGCCGGTGCCGAACAAGAAGAAGATCCAGAGCACGGCGATGGTGAACGCAAAGTCGCCGATGCGGTTGACGATGAACGCCTTCTTGGCTGCGTTGGCCGCTTCCGGCTTGAAGAACCAGAAGCCGATCAGCAGGTACGAGCAGAGGCCGACGCCTTCCCAGCCAAGGAACATCATCACGTAGTTGTCGGCCAGTACCAGCACCAACATCGCCGTGATGAACAGGTTCAGGTAGAAGAAGAAGCGGGAGAAGCGCTCGTCCTCGGCCATGTAGCCGGTCGAGTAGACGTGGATCAGGAAGCCGACGCCGGTCACGACACAGGTCATCACCAGCGACAGCGGGTCCACCCGGATGGCGAAGTTGACGTCCAGGCCGGGCAGCGGCATCCAGCGCCAGAGCGGCACGATCACGGCTGCTTCGTTGCGCGCGGCACCGAGGTAGCCGGACAGCACCACCAAGGCGACGACAAACGCCGCGCCGACCGCGCCGGGACCCACCCAGCGGGCCAGCGCGCGCCGGCCGGTGAAGGCATTGACGAGCGCCCCGAACGCCGGGAACGCGATGGCAAGAGGGATCAACTGGATCATGGGTAAGTTGCCTGCTGGCGCGACGGCCGCCGCATCAGCCCGAAAGTTGATTGATGTCGTCCACCTCGGTCGTGAGCCGCTGGTAGAACAGGTAGACCAGGATGGCCAGGCCGACCGCCACTTCGGCGGCCGCCACGGTAATCACGAAGAACACGAAGACCTGACCATCCACGGCGTTGCGGTACGCGGCAAAGGCGACGAACGAGAGATTGACCGCGTTCAGCATCAGCTCGATCGACATGAAGATCAGGATCACGTTGCGGCGCACGAGCACGCCGAGCACGCCGATCGTGAACAGGGCGGCCGAGACGATCAGATAGTGAGAAAGCGGGATCATGGCGGGCCTGTGGAACTATTTGCGCTTGGCGAGCACGACGGCGCCGATCATGGCGACCAGCAGCAGCACCGAGGTGATCTCAAACGGGTAGGCGTATTTGGTAAACAGTTCGGCGCCGATCGTCTGGATGCCGGCGAAGGCGAGGCCGTCGGGACCGAGCGCGGGCTGCGCGACCGTGCTGACCACGTACCCCAGCAGCGCCAGCAGGCCGATGGCGAACAACGGCGCGGCCGACGTCACGCCGAACAGCACGTCCTGCGGACGCTCGGCTTTCTCCGCATTCAGCATCATGATCACGAACAGGAAGAGCACCATGATCGCGCCGGCATACACGACGATCTGGATCATGGACAGGAAGGCCGCGCGCAGCAACAGGAAGAGCACGGCGACCAGCAGGAAGTTGGCCACCATGAACAGCGCGGCGTGCACGGCGTTCTTCGACCAGACCATCGCCAGCGCGGCGCCGATGGCCAGCAGCGAGACGAGGTAGAAGATCGTCTGTTCGTAGGGCAGCGAAGCGAGATCAGGCATGGCGGTCACCCGGCGGCGGGCATGTGCTGGCGAATCAGCGCGGCCAGCTCGTCCAGTTCGGGGCGCGGCGGGAACTTGGCGGCGGCGCGCATGCCGAGCCGCTTGATATCGTCGTCCTCGAACCGTGCGAAGATGTGCATGTGAAAGTGAAAGATTTCCTGCATCGCGGCGCGTCCGTTCGACTGCCACAACTGGATGCCGTCGGCGCTCACCGCGCGCTTGACGGCCCCGGCCACGTGCCGCGCCGCTTCCATCACGGCCGTCGCGTCGGCGGCGGGGATGTCGTGGATATCCACGCTGTGCGCCAGCGGCACGACCAGCACGTGCCCGCGCGTCGGCTGGTTGATATCCATGAACGCCAGCACGCGCTCGTCGCGATGCACGATGCTGGACGGCACGGCGCCGGCCGCGATGCGGCAGAAGAGGCAGCCGCTCATTGACCGAACCACTGCGGCAGGAACGCAATCGCGCCGGCCGTGATGACCAGCCAGCCGATCGCCAGCGGCATCAGCGTCTTCCAGCCGAGGTGCATCAGTTGATCGTAGCGCAGGCGCGGCAGTGTCGCGCGCAGCCACATGAAGATGAAGACGAAGACCGAAACCTTCAGCGCGAACCAGACCAGCCCCAGCACGGGGAACTGGTCGACGAATGGGCCTTGCCAGCCGCCGAAGAAGAGCGTGACAGCCATCGACGACTGCGCCATGACGGCCAGGTACTCGGCGAGGAAGAACAGCGCCCACTTCATGCTGGAGTACTCGGTGTGGTAGCCGGCGATCAGTTCGCTCTCCGCTTCCGGCAGGTCGAACGGCGCGCGGCCCGTCTCGGCGATTGCGCAGATGAAGTAGATGATGAACGCCGGGAACTGAAGGACGATGAACCAGAGCTTCGTCTGCGCCTTGACGATGTCGCCCAGGCTCAGCGAGCCGGCGGCCAGCAGCACGCTGACCAGCGCAATGCCCATCGGCAGTTCGTACGAGATCATCTGCGCCGACGAGCGGATGCCGCCGAGCAGCGCATACTTGTTGTTGGACGCCCAGCCGCCGAGCGTGATGCCATAGACGGCGAGCGACGACATGGCGAAGACGTACATCAGGCCAACGTTCAGGTCGGCGATGTACAGGTTCACCTGATAGCCGGCGATGTTGAGCGACGGCCCGAACGGGATCACGGCGAACGCCGAGATGCCGACGATGGCGGCAATGGCCGGCGCGAGGAAGAAGACCGGCACATCCGCGCCGGCGGGCGTCAAGTCTTCCTTGAAGATCAGTTTGAGGATGTCGGCCAGCGGCTGCATCAGGCCGAACGGCCCGACGCGGTTGGGTCCCAGGCGCGACTGCATGAACGCCTGCACGCGCCGCTCGATGAACTGGATGTAGGCCACGGCCGTGATCAGCACGAGCAGGATCACGACCAGTTTGACGACGATAATGAGGAACTCTTCTGGCATGGCGTCCTCGCGGCTAACGGTCCACTTCGCCGAGCACGATGTCGATGCTGGCGATACAGGCCACCACGTCGGCCACGTAGCGGCCGCGCACCATCAGGCCGAGCGCCTGCAAGTTGACGAACGACGGCCCGCGGAAATGGCAGCGCACCGGCCTGGCCGTGCCGTCGCTGACGATATACACGCCGAGTTCGCCCTTGGACGCTTCGATGGCGTGGTAGGCCTCGCCAGGCGGCGGCTTGATGCCCTCGGTGAAGAACTTAAAATGATGAATCAACGCCTCCATGCTGGTGGACAGTTCCTCGCGCGGGGGCGGGATGATCTTGCGGTCGCTGTGCCGCACCGGCATGCCCTGCATGTCCTTGAGGCGCGCCAGCGCCTGCTTGACGATACCGAGGCTCTGGTGCAGTTCCTGCACGCGGCAGAGGTAGCGGTCGTAGACATCGCCGTTGTGCCGCACCGGCACCAGGAACTGATAGGTGTCATACGAAGCGTACGGCATGTCGCGCCGCAGGTCCCAGTCCACGCCGCTGGCGCGCGCGTTCGCGCTGCTCAGGCCGAGGGCAATCGCATCGGCCTTCGAGACCACGCCGACGCCGATCGTGCGGTCCTTGAAGATCGGGTTCTCGGTCAGCAGGCGCTCATACTCGTCGAAGTGGGCCGGGAACGTGTCGATGATCTTCTGCACGTCGGCCTCGAACGAGGGTGGCACGTCGCGCAGCAGGCCGCCGATCCAGAAGTACGAGGCCATCATGCGCGCGCCGGAGACCGACTCGAAGATGTCGAGCAGCAGTTCGCGCTCGCGGATGGTATAAAGGAACGTGCTGACCGCGCCGAGGTCCATGCCCTGTGAGCCGAGCCAGACCAGGTGGCTCGCGATGCGCTGGAGCTCGGTCAGCAGGACGCGGATGCAGGTGGCGCGCGGCGGCGCTTCGATGCCGAGCAATTTTTCGACCGCCAGCGTGTACGCCAGGTTGTTCGACAGCGGCGAGAGGTAGTCCATCCGGTCGGTGACCGTCAACGCCTGCTGGTACATCAGCGACTCGGCGGTCTTCTCGATGCCGGTGTGCAGGAAGCCGACGTCCGGCATGGCGTTGACGACCGTCTCACCGTCCAGTTCCAGCACCAGCCGCAGAACGCCGTGCGTGCTCGGATGGTGCGGACCCATGTTGAGGATCAGCGTCTCGTCGGGCCCTTCTTCGAGCGTCACGCCGCGCGGCGTGGGGATGTAGTCAATCGAGGGTTTACGCATGGTCTGTCCGTCGGCGGCGCTAGCGCGTCGCATACTTCTTCTGGCGGTCGATGCGGTCGAAGTTGTGCGAGAACTGCACCTCTTCGTGGTACTCGCGCGCGTCCTTGCGGAGCGGGTAGCCTTCCCAGTCGTCGGGCAGCAGGATGCGCTTCAGGTTCGGGTGCCCGCTGAACATGATGCCCATCAGATCGAAGACCTCGCGCTCAAGGAAGTCGGCGGTCGGCCAGACGCTCACGACGGAGGCGACCGTCGGATTGTCGGCGGGCAGGCCAACCTTGAGCCAGAGGCGGTGCTTGTTCGCGTGTGAGAGCAGTTGGTAGTTGACGACGAAACGCAGGCTGTCGAAGCGCGCGTTCGGGTCGCGGCCGCTCGGCAGCGGCTCGACCTGCGTGGTCAATTGATCCAAGCCCGACACGTCGGAGAGAAAGGCATAAGTGAACTGCGGCTCGTCGCGCAGCCAGGTCGCCACATCGACGAGGAGATCGGGCGCAACCCAGACGATCGGCGCGCCGCGATACTCCAGCGTGTGCTGAATCGCGTCGCCGAACCTGGCCTTGAGGGCTTCAACTACCGTAGCATTATCCATAAGCGGCTAGTTCCAGTCGAGCACGCGCTGCTTCCAGATGTAGATGTAGCCGACGAGCAGGATTGCGATGAAGATCAGCATCTCGACGAAGAAGTACGGCGCGGCGAGCTTGTACACGACAGCCAGCGGATAGAAGAACACGACCTCGACGTCGAAGATGATGAACAACATGGCGACGAGGTAGAACTTGACGGGGAAGCGAATGCGCGCCGAGCCGATCGGCTGCATGCCGGATTCGTAGGTTTCGCTCTTGATCGCGGTCGGCCGGCGCGGCCCGACCAGCCACGACACGGCGACGCCGCCGATGCCCACGGCGCTGGCAGCAATCAGGGTCAGCAGAATGGGGACATAGTCGGCGAGTGTGGTCATGGGGAAACCGTCCGGGCAGAGTGCGTGAATCGTATCACAATTGACAGTGAAATCAAAATCATGCGCGCATCGCCGGCCGCAGGCCATCTTCGGTTCCGGCGCGCACCATTGTAGCACGCATGGGGGGGAGTTTCAAGCGCGAATCAGGGGTCGGGTTTCAGGTGTCAGGTGCCGGGGCGCGGGAGAATGAGGGGATGACAAGGTGAACGGGTGAGGCAGGCGTGCGCGGGGCGGTGCGTAGGGGCGCATTGCATGCGCCCGGCTTCGCCGGATGCGGGGCATGCGCAGGGCGCGAGGCACATGGCATGTGCCCTACGCTTGACGCCGCAAGGCCAGCACGAGCCCGCCGACAACGGCGACAATACCGGCGACGGTAGCCAGCGGAAGCGGCTCGGCGAGCAGCAGCGCGCCGAGCACGGCGGCGGTCACCGGGCTGAGCGTGAGGAACACGGTCACGTTGGTGGCGGCGGCGCGGCTGAGCGCCCAGAGCCAGAGGTAGTAGCCGATGCCGCTGTTGACGCCGATGAAGAGCACGGCCAGCCACGCGCCCGGCGTGAAGACCGGCCAACCCGCGCCCAGCGAGCCGTCGAGCGCGGCCATGACGGCCAGAAAGAGCACGGCCGCCGCCATCGCGTACGCGCTGACCGACACGGTCTTGTACTTACGCAGATACGGGCGATAGAGCACGCTGCAGATCGCGCCGGTCAGCACGCTCAACAGCGCGGCGATCTCCCCGGCCCAGCCGCCGCTGCCGCCGCCCGACAACGCCTTGTCGCCGAGCGCCAGCGCCACGCCGCCGATCGCCACGAGCGTGCCGGCCGTCTTGACGAGCGTCATGCGCTCGTAGCCGGCCAAAGCCTCAATCAGCATGGTCAGCAGGGGGAACGTGGCGAAGAGCAGGGCGGCGCGCGCCGACGGGATGAACTGCAAGGCGTAGTTGAGCAGGCCGACTACCACACCGAACTGCGCGACGCCGAGCAGGGCCATCGGCGCCCGGTCGCGCGGGGCGAAGCGCGGCCGCCCGGCCAACGATGCCGTGGCCGCCGCCTACTCGACACCAAACGGTTCCAACTGCGGCGCTTTCTCAGCTTCATCCGGCGCGCTCTCGAACGCGACTACGGCTCGCTCAACACCATCACCGCTACTGTCGCTCCCAGACCATGAAAATTGGATCTACTGAGGCTGGTTTTTCAGACTGTCAAGTTGAAAATTGGACTCTTTGACCGCTCTCTTCACAGCATCTCCTTTGCTAGATTGACACCTCCTTTCGATGACGGCAGGATGACCACACAGGCAAAAGCCGATGCATTATTCATCTGCTGTGCGCGGATGCGCACGTATGTTCTGCAATACTAGACACTGCTTGGGTCGATTTCAACCCGGAATTCCACAGGTTTCTGTGAGCGGGCTTTGTCGCACGCATGCTCTACGAATTTAGTCGATACTTGGAGAGAAAGCAAGCAAAACGCTTACAAGTTTTTGTAAGCTTGTGAGAAGGGTTTAAGTTCTCTTGCCGGGCAAAAGCTCTCGAGGGGCAAAATGGAGAAAAGGCATGAAGGTTGGCAATACCCTAAATTGGTAGAGGGTTAAAGTTTCTCTCCAGGTGTTGTTCAGCCGCGAACAGCGTACCGCACAGCGATTACTCCGTTGCGGAACGCTCGCTCTTCGATCAGCTCCAGGTCCGATCGCACGCCATCCGGGAAGAACCGTTTTCCGCCTCCGACGATGACGGGATGAACGAACATTTGGACCTCATCGACAAGACCGGCTCTAAGCGCGTGCGCGGCGAGATCGGGACCGTTGACAGTCATGTCGCGCACGGCATCGGTCTTGAGCCGCCGAACCGCATCGGGATCGAAGTCGCGCTCAATCCGCGTCCGCGCAGTGCGCGGCTCGTCCAGGGTCCTGGAGTAGACAATCTTCTCGGCTGCCTGCCACTGCCTCGCCCAGTCGAGCAGAAACTGCGGTAGATCGTGGGCTGTGTACCCTGTCTCCCAGTACACCATTGCGTCGTACATCTTCCGTCCGTAGAGATAGGTGCCGACTAACGACGTGAGATCGTTAATGTAGCCGTTCACCTCCTTATCGGGGGCGGTCCAACCGAAGCCGCCTTGCTCGTCTTCGACATAACCGTCCAGCGATGTATTCATCAAGTAGATCAGCTTAGCCATGCATTTTCCCTTTCATTAAATTAAATAGTCTCCAACTATCCTGCCAGCTTTCAGTATAACATATGTTCTAGACTGGCAATACCCTAAGCTGGACTTTGTCCATTGTTGCGCGTTGAAATGACACAAGGTAAGCTGATCAAGAGTTCTGGAGAGAATTCTTGGACCGAGGCTTACCTTGCCAAACGATTATAACACGCTGCTAGCGTTGTTCGCCGTACATTTCGATGCCCGCGTATGGAAACACGCACAGGTGCTGCTGACCGGAACCATTCTGGCGCGCGGCCAGCGCACGGTGTGCGCGGCCCTGCGCATCATGGGCCGGAGTGATGAGCAGCATTTTCAGAACTACCATCGCGTACTGAGCCGGGCGGTCTGGTCCTGCCACGCACTCGCCCAGACGCTCTTGCAGTTGTTGGTGCGCGTCTTTGTGCCCGACGGCCCCATCATCATGGGCGGCGATGAAACCATTGAGCGCCGGCGCGGTGCGCAGATCAACGTCAAAGGCATCTATCGGGATCCGGTGCGTTCGAGTCGCAGTCATTTCGTCAAGACCAGCGGTCTGCGCTGGATCACTGTGATGCTGCTGAGTCCGATTCCGTTTGCCCAGCGTATTTGGGCCTTGCCGTTCCTGACGATGCTGGCTCCGTCGGAACGGTTCTATGCCGACAAAGCGCGGGCGTACAAAACCATGCTCGATTGGATGCGCCGGGCCTTGCTGCAAGTGCGTCGTTGGCTGCCGGCACGCGCACGGGTGTTTGTGGGCGATAACAGCTATGCGTCGATTGCGTTTCTGTGGCGGCTGACGCAACTGGCCAACCCGATTAAAATGGTGGTGCGTTTCCGGATGGA
>JACRMK010000034.1:0-18752 GCA_016235055.1 Chloroflexota bacterium
AACTACAACGGGCGCTGACCAACGGCGCACGCGTCAACAAACGGCGTGCCTCACCCAGCGCCTTCCAACTACTCGAGCAACTTGAAGCAACTTAACCGACCGTTATTAGCTTGATGCTTATGGGGCGCGGAAACCGCGCCCCTACGGATGCCCGATCCCTGAAACCCGATCCCTGAAACCTGATCCCTGATCCCTCTACCTCTTCCGTTCGCGCGGGAACGCCAGCAGGCGGATGCCGTTCAGGATGACCAGCACCGTGCTGCCTTCGTGCCCGAAGACGGCAATCGGCAGGCGCAGGCTGCCGAAATAGGCAGTGGCCAGCAGAAACAGCATCATGCCGAACGCGAAGATCAGGTTCTGGCGGATGACGTTGTCGGCCTCGCGCGCCAGCCGCACCACGTACGGCAGGCGGCGCAGGTCGTCGCCCATCAGCACCATGTCGGCCGTTTCCAGCGCCACGTCGGTGCCGCTGCCGCCCAGCGACACGCCGAGCGACGAGGCCGCCAGCGACGGCGCGTCGTTGATGCCGTCGCCGACCATCGCGACCGTGCCGTACTTTTCGCGCAGGCGCTTGACCGCGTTTAGTTTGTCCTCCGGCATCAGTTCGGCCTCGTACTCCATGCCGATCTCGCCGGCGATCGCCGCGGCCACGGCCTGGTTGTCGCCGGTCAGCATAATGGTGTGCTCGATGCCGATCGCGCGCAGTTCGCGCATCGCCTCGGCGGCGCTGGGCCGCAGCACATCGGCGACCGCGACCAACCCCAGCACCTGGGTCGTGTCGCCGACGAAGATGACCGTCTTGCCATGCGACTGTAGCTCGGCGCCTTTTGCCTTCAGCGCCTCCGGCACGGCCACGCCAACCTCGGCAAACAGTTCCGCCTTGCCGAGCAGGGCGGTGCGCGCGTCCACCTCGGCACGCACGCCGCGCCCGATCAGCGCCTGCAAATTGCGCGCCGTCCAGAGCTCGATGCCGTGCTCTTTCGCTTTCGCCGTAATCGCCTTCGCGATCGGGTGCTCCGACAGCGATTCGGCCGAGCCGGCCAGCTTCAACATCGCGTGCTCGTCGTCGCTCACGACGTCGGTCACGGTGGGGCGGCCGATCGTCAGCGTGCCGGTCTTGTCGAACGCAATCGCGCGCAGCCGGGCGGCCGTTTCGAGGTGCGCGCCGCCCTTGAGCAGCACGCCGCCGCGCGCCGCACTGGTGATGGCCGACAGGATCGCCGCCGGGATCGAGATGACGACCGCGCACGGCGATGCCACGACCAGCACGGTCATGGCGCGGTAGAACGCTACGTCGAACGAGTGGCCCATGAGGAACAAGGGGACCAGGAATGTCACCGCCGAGAGAGCGAGCACGCCCAGCGTGTACTTCTCACCGAACCATTCGGTCACGTGCTGCGCCTGGGCGCGCTCGCTCTGCGCCTCCTCCACCAGCTGCACGATGCGCGCCAGCGTCGTCTCGCCGGCCACGCGCGTCACGCGCACCTCGATCGCGCCCTGCTGATTGAGCGTGGCGGCGAACACGCCGTCGCCGATCGTCTTTTCGACCGGCAGCGACTCGCCGGTCATCGCCGACTGGTCGATGCTGGTGCGTCCCTCGGTGATGACGCCGTCCGAGGCGATGCGCTCGCCGGGCCGCACGACGATCGTGTCGCCGAAGCGCAGTTGCTCGACCGGCACTTTGGCCTCGATACCGTCGCGCTTGACGACCGCCTCCGATGGCGTCAGGTCCATCAGCGCCTCAATGGCGCGTCGCGTGTAGCCGAGCACGTACTTCTCGAGCGTGCCCGACAGCGAGAACAAGAAGAGCAGGATGGCGCCTTCCGGCCACGCGTTGACGGCCGCCGCGCCGAGCGCCGCCGCGATCATCAGCAGGTCGACGTTGACCGAGCCCCCGCGCAGTTCGCGCAGGGCGCCCGTGGTCGCGTAGATGCCGCCCGTCGCATAGGACACGACATACAGCGCGATGACCACGATCGGCGGCGCGTGCAGCAGCAGGTCCGCCGCCAGCCCGGACAGCAGGAAGGCGAGGCAGAGCCCGGTCAGGATCGCCATGCGCCGGCGCTCGCCCGCTTCCTCGGCATGCGACGCCGCGAGCTCCTCGCGCGTGCGCGGCCGCGTGCGCACTTCGTAGCCGGCCTTGGCAAACTGCTCCTCCAGTACTTGCACATTGGTCGACTGCGACTCATACTCGACGCCGATCGACTCGGCGGCCGGACTGACGACGATGCGGGTGACGCCAGGCGTTGTGCGCAACGCCTCGTCAATTTGCAGCGAGCAGTCGGCGCAGCGGATGCCCTTGAGCCGCCACAGGCAAGTTTCGTAGCGCTCGCCGAGTTCCACGCCGAGCGACTTCGCGATCTGCTGGATATGCGTCAGCGAGATGACCGTCGGGTCGAAGCGCAGCGTCAACTGGCCGGCCGGCATGTTGAGCGCCAGCGACTGGACGCCCGGCTGTCCGGTCAGGGCGCTGTGCAGCAGGTCCACGCAGCGTTTTTCTTCGAGATGGTTGGCTACCGAGTAGGGGAGATGGATTTCACTGGAGTTCATGCGGGTCAACTCGCGCCGAAAGATGCGCCGCGCACGCGCGACGACACAGCAAACATCTGGTGTATTTTAACGCCAAATGCCCGGGGCGGTGGAATCCAGTGTGCGTTGCAGGCCGTCGGTTGAGCCTGTCGAAGGCGGCGCTGACCCTTTGACAGGCTCAGGACCCGTGGCAGCGGCAGGGCGCGGCAATGCGCGTCACGCGGCGATGACGACGCGGTTGCGGCCGTGGCCTTTGGCGTCGTATAGCGCAGAGTCCGCGCGCGCCAGCATCGAATCGCCGCCACTGTCGTCCGCGGAGAGCACGGCGACGCCGATGCTGGCCGTGAGAGCGATCGCGGTCGTGCCGACCTGAAATGGCTCGGCGGCAATCGCCTGCCGCAGGCGCTCGGCGGTGACCTGGGCGCCGGCGGCGTGTGTTTCGGGCATCACGACCACAAACTCCTCGCCGCCGTAGCGCGCCAGGGTGTCGATGCCGCGAATCTTGGCGCGCAGCCGTTCGCAGAAGGCGCGCAGCGCCAGGTCGCCGGCCGCATGCCCGTGCTGGTCATTCACATTCTTGAAATGATCGAGGTCCGCGATCAGCAGCGCCAGCGGATGCGAAAGTCGCCGCGCGCGCAGGACTTCCCGGTCTAGGATCGTCATCAGTTGTCGCCGGTTGTAGACGCCGGTGAGGTCGTCGGTGATGGCCAGCCGCTCGACCTCGCCGAACAGCCGCGCGTTCTCGACCGCGACCGAAGCCTGCTCGGCGAACAGGCCAAGCAGTTCGATGTCGGCCGGGGTGTAGCGGCGGCCGTGGCCCAGCACGTGCACCACGCCGGTGACCTGGCCGCGCCATGCCAGTGGCACGCTCAACACCGCCCCGAACGGCCGGTCACTTTCGAACGTGCGCGCCCGGCCGCTCCACTCGGAATAGTCGTCGATGATCAGCGGCTGTGCGGTTTCGGCGACTTGGCCGGCCGCGCCCTCGCCGAACTTCAGCACGATGCCGCGATAATCGGCCTGGGTGTTGTAACTCACCACACAGCGCACCGTCCGCGCCTCCGCGTCGGCCAGGTACAGGCCGCCGCTCTCGCTGTCGAGTAGCGCGGTCGCGCGCTGGACGATCTTCTCCAGCAGGCCGACGGCGTCGCGCGAGGCGCTCACGTCCATCGCCGTTTCGTGCAGAGCCTTCAGTTGCCCCGCGCGGCGGTTGGATTCCGCGAGCAGACGCAAGCGGGCCAGGATCAGCGAAAACTGCTCGGCCACTTGCTCGCCGAGGTCGATCTCGTCGCGACTGAACTCGTGCGTGGTGTTGAACGCGATGAGCGCGGCGCCCAGCCACTGGCTGCCGGCCAGCAGCGGCAGGGCGAGCACCGAGCGCGACGGGAACAGCGGCTTGAGCCGCTCGCTGGCATAGCCCGACCCGCCGAGATCGGGCACGTTGAGCGGGCCCCGGTGGCGCAGCGCCGCCTCGGTGAGCGACATTTCGCCGTAGTTCGACTGCAGCTGGGCGTAGTTTTCGATGCCCCCGGCGCTGGCCGTTGGCACGGGCACCTGGTGCAGCTCGTCCCAGAGCGTCACGTAGCAGCCGTCGCTGCTGATAAACTCGTGCAGCTTGTCAGCCAGCAATTGTGCGACCGCGCGCGCGTCGGGCTGTGTCAGCGCCTCGTGTGTGACCTCATTGATCAGCGCCAGGTAATGCCGGTCGCGGGCGCGTTCTTCCTCGATGGCGCTGCGGTGGATGGCCGCACCGAGCGCGCTGGCGAAGGTGCGCAGCGCTTCCTGTTCCAGCGCCTGGAAATCGCGCCGATCGGCGCCGTCGCTAAAGCTGATGAATCCCCACCAGGCGCCGCCGGCAAAGATCGGCATCACGACCATGGCGCGCGCCTGCTCCGCTTCCAGCACCGCCTGCTCGGACGCCGGAAAGTCGCGCACCTGACCGCTGATCGGCTCGCCGCGCGCGAGCACCTCCACCCAGCGCTTGAGGCCGCCGGCCCGCATCGGCAGGGTTTGCCGGTCCGGGTTGCCGATCTGCGGGGCTATGCCCGCGCCGCACCACTCGTAGCGCGGACTGGTCAGGACCTCGCCATCCAGTTGCGGGTCGTTTTCGGACAGGACGATGCGGCTGACCTCGCTGGCCATGCCCAGCCGGCTCAGCACGGTGTTAATCTCTCGTTGCCATTCCGCCGAGCGCAGGAAGCGCTCCGAGGCAACAGCCACCGCCTGGAACATCGCTTCCAGCCGCAGGCGATCGGTCACGTCGCGGCCGATGCCCATGCTGCCGATCGGCACGCCGTCCTTGACGCGCGTCGCGCTGGAGAATGAGCCGATGCGGTAGCCGCCGTCGCGCGTGTGGATGCGCAGGTTGTACGTCGTGTTGTCCGCGCTGCCGAACATGCTGAGCGCGCGCGGCAGGTCGTCGGGGTGCACCAGTTCGGCAATCGAGCGGCCCAGCCATGCGTCGCGCGGGAAGCCGGTCACTCGCTCGAAAGCCGGGTTCAGCGTTTCGATGACCAGTTCACCGCGCTCGGAAAGCCCCAGCGTATAGACGACATCCGGCACCGTTTCGGCCAGTTGGCGGTAACGCGCTTCGCTTTCGGCCAGGGCGCGGTGCGACTGGTCGAGCGCGGCCAGCGCGGTGTTGAATTTTACAGCCAGTTGCGCGATCTCGTCACGCGGGTCGCCAACGACCGGCACGCGCGCCGAGGAGTCGGCGGCCCGGCTGACCTGGCCCACGGCGGCGCCGATGCGCGCCAGCGGCTGCAGGACGCGCGATTCGAGTTGCCACAGCAGGATGCCGATGGTGCCGGCGCCGACCAGGGCCAGCGCGAGCAGGAAGTAATTCAGCGCTTCGCCGCTGAGCGCGCGCAGGCTGCGCGGGGTCGTCGCGCGCAGGATGAACGCCGGTTGGCCGCGAATGTCGGGCAGCAGCAGGTAGCCGGCCTGGGTCTGCGCATCGAGCGGCGCGATATGCTCGGGCGTCCGGTCGTCGAGCGTGACGCGCGCCGCCGCCACATCGGCGGGCGGATCGCGCTGCGTCACCGAGTATACGCCGATCGCCAACTGGGTGGCGCGCGCCAGCCGCTCGATTTGCGCGCTGTCCAGATGGCGCGCCATGACGAGGGTGCCGCGGCTGGGGCCCGCGCCGGTGCTTTTAAGGATCGGGTGCGCCGAGATCAGCAGTGGAGCCTCGCTGGTGATCAGCGGGCCGAGCAGCCGGCTATCGCGCCCGCCCGTCTGCAACAGGGGACTGCCCGGTCCGAACGCCGCCAGCAACTCGGGGGGGACGGCGATCGGGCGCTGGTTGTCCGTGTCATAGGCTTTGCTGAATACCGGCTGGCCCGCCGTGTCGAAAAACACAATGACATCGACGCGCAGGTTCTGAAAAGTCTGGTTGAGGAGGTTGGCGTCTTCGAACGTGGTGTTGCGATCGACAACGAAGGCGTAGGCGTCATCCCAGGTGGCCCAGTCCTTGGCGATGTCGTCGAGCGACGCCAGCGCGTCGTCCCACACGGTGCGCAGGCGCACCAGGTCGTGCGTCATCGACTCGACTTCGCTCTGGGCTGAGACGCCCTGAAAGATCAGGCTGGCCGAAAGATAGACCAGCGCGATCATGGCCGCGATCAGGCTGCTACTGGTTATAAGAGTCCGCGCGCGAAGGGTCACGATGTTCCCGATATAGGCAAACCGCCCGGGGCCGCGGCCGGCTTGCGTTCGGCAACCAGGCGAGATGGCCGCATGGGACAGACGGTTTCATTGTCGGTGGCGCGCACGACGCTCCCCCTTGACAGTTCAGCACAGATCAGCGCGGAGTTCACCGGCGCCCGCGCGGCGGTCCCGTCGCGCGCGTCAGCGTCCAGCCATCATGCGCACGGAGTACGAGCGGAGCACCTTCATATAGTTCGCGCGCTCGAACGCCGCGGGTTCCGCCACGGAGCGCTGACTCATGCTCCCCTGCATCTGCCGGATCGACTGGTAGTCGTGCTCCTCCATCCACAGGCTCAGATTGTTCAGCACGCCGGTAACGTGCTCGATGCCCAGGTCGAGCAGCGCGGAGGTCATCATGGCGATATTGGCGCCGGCCATCATCGCCTTGAGCACGTCGTCGGCTGTGTGCACGCCGCCGGTGATCGCCATGTCGGCGCGGACGTGCCCGTACAGGATCGCCACCCAGCGCAGCCGCAGCCGCAGTTCGCTGGAGTTGCTGAGCGTCAGGTTGGGCACGACTTCGAGCGTCTCCAGGTCGAAGTCGGGCTGGTAGAAGCGATTGAAGAGTACCAGCGCGTCGGCGCCGACCGTGTCGAACCGGCGCGCCATGTTAGCCATCGAGCTGAAGAACGGGCTGAGCTTGACGGCGACCGGAATGCGGATGCTCGACTTGACGTCGTTCACCAGGTCGAGATACGCCTGCTCCACCTGCCCACCGCTCAGATCCGGGTCGGTCGGAATGTAATACACGTTCAACTCGATCCCGTCGGCGCCGGCCTGCTCGATCTTGCGCGCGTAGCGGGTCCAGTCGCCCATCCAGACGCCGTTCAGGCTGCCGATCACCGGAATGCTGACGGCCTGCTTGGCGAGGCGCAAATGGTTCAGATACCCGTCCGGGCCGAGGTTGTAGTCGGTCATGTTCGGGAAGTAGCGCTCGGCCTCGGCGGTGCTTTCGACGCCATGCGAGAGGAAGCGGTCGAGATCGTGGCTCATCAGCGTGATCTGCTCCTCAAACAGCGAGTGCAGGACCACGGCCGCCGCGCCGGCGTCTTCCAGCTTGCGGATATTGTCGATATTCTCCATCAAGGGCGACGGAGACGCCACGAGCGGGTTCTTGAGCTTCAACCCCATGTAGGTGGTCGACAGGTCAACCATGCTTCTCCTCCTTCGGCTTGGCGTCGAACTTCATCGCGGCCCAGTTCTCATACATGTGCCAGCGCATCAACACTTCGGACTGGGCTTCCTGCAACAGTGCCTTGGCCACCGGAGGGTTGCTCTGGGCCAGCATCGTGTAGCGTGTCTCATTATATGCGAATTTCTGGAGCGGGATGCTTGGCGCCTTGGAGTCGAGCTGCAGCGGGTTCTTGCCGTCTTTCAGCAAGTCCGGGTTATAGCGGAACAGCGGCCAGTAGCCCGCCAGGACGGCGTTCTTCTGCTGCTCCATGCCGTGCACCATGTCGTAGCCGTGCGCGATGCAGTGGCTGTACGCGATGATCAACGCCGGGCCGTCGTACGCTTCGGCTTCGCGCAGGACGCGCAGCGTGTGCCCGTCGTTGCCGCCCATGGCGATGCGCGCGACGTAGATGTTGCCGTACGTCATCGCCAGCATCGCCAGGTCTTTCTTGGCGCGCGGCTTGCCGCCCGCCGCAAACTTGGCGACCGCGCCCATCGGTGTCGCCTTCGACATCTGTCCGCCCGTGTTGGAGTAGACCTCGGTGTCCAGCACCATCACCTTGACGTTGTTGCCGGAGGCCAGCACATGATCCAGGCCGCCGTAGCCAATATCGTATGCCCAGCCGTCGCCGCCGATGATCCAGACCGACGTCCGCACGAGCGCGTCGGCGACGGTCGCCAGTTCGCGCGCGTCGCGCGCCAGTTCCGGCGACAGGCTGCCCGACTTCAGCAGCGAGTCCAATTTAGTTTTCAGGTCCGACACGCGGCTGCGCTGCGCGGCGATCTCGGCGTCGTCGTGCTGTGCAGTGTCCAGCAGTGCGGTCGCCGTCTCGCCGCCGAGCGCGCCGGCGAGGCGCTTGACCATTTCGCCGGCGTATTCGGTCTGCTTGTTGAGCGCCAGGCGCATGCCAAGCCCGAACTCGGCGTTATCCTCGAACAGCGAGTTGGCCCAGGCCGGGCCGCGGCCGGCCTTGTTGAGCGTCCACGGCGTGGTCGGCAGGTTGCCGCCGTAGATCGACGAGCAGCCGGTCGCGTTGGCGACGTACAAGCGGTCTCCAAACAGTTGCGTCAGCAGCTTGATGTATGGCGTCTCGCCGCAACCGGCGCACGCCAGGGAGAACTCGAACAGCGGCTCCAGCAGCTGCACGTCCTTGACCTGCCCAAAGCTGAGCTTGCTGCGGTCCATCTCCGGGAGCTTCAGGAAGAACTCCCAGTTCTCGCTCTCCGCGTCGCGGATCGGCAGTTGCGGCTGCATGTTGATCGCCTTCAGCCGCACCTCGCTCTTGTTCTTGACCGGGCAGATCTCGACGCAGAGACCGCAGCCGGTGCAGTCTTCCGGCGCCACCTGCAGGCTGTAAACCTGGCCCTCGAACTCCTTCCAGCGCGCGGGCGACGACATGAATGTCGCCGGCGCGCCGGCAAGCTGTGCCTTGTCGTAGACTTTGGCGCGAATGACGGCGTGCGGGCAGACCAGCACACACTTGCCGCACTGGATACAGATCGAATCGTCCCAGACGGGAATCTCCTGCGCGATGTTGCGCTTTTCCCACTGGGTCGTGCCGCTGGGAAAGGTGCCGTCGGCCGGCAGCGCGCTGACAGGCAACTCGTCGCCCCGGGCCGCAATCATCGGCGCCGTCACCCTCTGCACGAACTCCGGCGCGGCGGCCGGCACGGCCGGGCGCAGGTCGAATGTGCTGTCCGCCGCGGCGGGCACCTTCACTTCATACAGCCGCGCAATCGCCGCATCCACGGCGGCATAGTTGCGCTCGACAATGAGCTCGCCGCGCTTGCCGTACGTCTTCTCGATGGCGTGCTTGATCTGCGCGATGGCCGCATCGCGCGGCAGGATGCCGCTGATGGCGAAGAAGCAGGTCTGCAGGATCGTGTTGATGCGGCCGCCCATGCCGGTCTCGCGTGCGACGGCGTTGCCGTCGATGACGTAGAACTTGAGATGCTTGGCGATGATCGCCTGCTGCACCGAGCGCGGCAGGTGCGCCCAGACATCGTCGGGACCGTACGGGCTGTTCAGCAGGAAAACGGCGCCCGGCGCGGCCATGTGCAGCATCTCAAAGCGCTCGAGAAATGAGAACTGGTGACAGGCCAGGAAATTGGCCTGGCTGATCAGGTAGGTCGAGTGGATCGGGCGCGGGCCGAAGCGCAAGTGCGAAATCGTCATCGAGCCGGACTTCTTCGAGTCGTACACAAAGAAGCCCTGGGCGTAGTTGTCGGTATCCTCGCCGATGATCTTGATGGAGTTCTTGTTGGCGCCGACCGTGCCATCCGCGCCCAGCCCGAAGAACACCGCCCGCACCGTCTGCGGATCCTCGGTCGAGAACTCCGGGTCGTAGTCCAGGCTCGTGAAGGTCAGGTCGTCGTTGATGCCGATGGTGAAATGGTTCTTGGGCTTCGGCTTCGACAGATGGTCATAGACTGCCTTGACCATGGCCGGCGTGAACTCTTTGCTGGCCAGGCCGAAGCGCCCGCCGATCACGCGCGGCTGGATGCCCCGCTCCCACGATTCGTTCAGCGCCGCGACGACGTCGAGGTAGAGCGGCTCGCCGGCGCTGCCCGGTTCCTTGACGCGGTCCAGCACCGCGATCGACTTGGTGGTGGCGGGCAGGGCGGCGCACAGCGCCGCCGTGTCGAACGGCCGGAAGAGGCGCACCTTCAGCAGGCCGATCCGTTCGCCCTGCGCCGTCAACTGCTGCACGGTCTCCTGCACCGTCTCCGCGCCGGAGCCCATGACGACGATCACCCGCTCGGCGTTTGGCGCGCCGCTATACTCGAACAGGCGGTACTGGCGGCCGGTGACGGCGGCGAACCGGTCCATCGCGTTCTGCATGATGGTCGGCGTCGCGCGGTAGTACGGGTTGACCGCCTCGCGCATCTGGAAATAGGCGTCCGGGTTCGACGCCGTGCCGCGGATGAACGGGTGCTCCGGCGACAGCGCGCGGGCGCGGTGCGCCTGCACCAGCCGGTCGTCGATCAGCGCGCGGATCTGCGCGTATTCCAGCAGTTCGATCTTCATGACCTCGGCGGAGGTGCGGAAGCCGTCAAAGAAGTGCATGACCGGCACGCGCCCTTCGAGCGTGCTCATCTGCGCGATCAGCGCAAAGTCCTGCGCTTCCTGCACGGAGTTCGACACCAGCATGACGAAGCCGGTGCCGCGCGCGGCCATCACGTCGCTGTGGTCGCCGAAGATGGAGAGCGTGCTGGTGGCGAGCGCGCGCGCCGCCACGTGGATGACCATGCTGGTCAGCTCGCCCGCGATCTTGTACATGTTCGGGATCATCAGCAGCAAGCCCTGCGATGCCGTGAAGGTGGTCGTCAGCGCGCCGGCCTGCAGCGCGCCGTGCACGGCGCCCGCCGCGCCGCCTTCGCTCTGCAGCTCGACGACGCGCGGCACCGTGCCCCACAGATTGGCGCGGTTCTCAGCCGACCATTGATCCGCCCATTCGCCCATCGACGACGACGGCGTGATCGGGTAGATCGCGATGACTTCGTTGACGGCATGCGCTACGCGCGCGACCGCTTCATTGCCATCCAGCGTGACGTACGTTTGGATCATCATGACTCCATGCGAGTTGCTAGTCGCTAGCTGCTAGTCGTTAGTTGCTGGCTGCTAGTCGTTAGTTGCTAGCTGCTAGTCGCTAGTTGCTAGCTGCTAGTCGCTAGTTGTTAGTTCCAATGTTGCTCGCGCGCGTAGCGCTCGAGCTCGTCGCGAAAGGCCGGGTGCGCGATACGAATCAGTGCGCGCGCGCGTTCCCGGATGCTCTTGCCGTGCAGGTAGGCGACGCCGTACTCCGTCACCACGTAGTGCACGTCTCCGCGCGAGGTGACCACCCCCGCGCCGGGCTTCAACTGCGTCACAATGCGCGACAGCGTGTCGCTGCGCGCCGTCGACTGCATCGCGATGATCGGCTTGCCGCCCTTCGAGCGCGCCGCGCCGCGCACGAAGTCCACCTGCCCGCCGATCCCACTGTAAAACTGGGTGCCGATCGAGTCGGCGCAGACCTGGCCCGTCAGGTCGATCTCGATGGCGCTGTTGATCGCTACCATGTTGTCGTGCTGCGCGATGATGAACGGATCGTTGACGTAATCGTTGGGGTGCATCTCGATCAGCGCGTTGTCGCGGATGAAGTCGTACAGCACCGCCGAGCCGATCGCCATGCCCGCCACCACCTTGCCGGGGTGAATCGTCTTGCGCTCGCCGGTGATGACGCCGCTTTCGATCAGGCTGATGATGCCGTCGCTGAACAACTCGCTGTGGATGCCGAGATGCTGCTTGCCCTTCAGGTGGAACAGTACCGCATCGGGGATCGCGCCGATGCCGGTCTGGATCGTCGCACCGTCGGGGATCAGGTCGGCGACGTGCGCGCCTATCTTAAGGAAGGTCTCGGTGAACTGCGCCCGCGGCAGGGTGGCCAGCGGGTAGTCGGTCTCGACAATGGCGTCCAGCTTGCTGACGTGGATGAAGGTATCGCCGTAGACGCGCGGCACCTGCGGGTTGACTTCGGCGATGATGCGGGCGGCCGCCAGCGTGGCCGACTTGGTGGCGCCGACTTCCGGCCCCAGCGAGCAGTAGCCGTGCTCGTCCGGCGGCGACACCAGGATCATGGCGACGTCGATCGGCAGGCTGCCGTCGCGGAACAGTCCCGCGATTTCGCCCAGGAAGATCGGCGTGTAGTCGGCGCGGCCCTCGCGCACCGCCTGCCGCGCGTTTTCACCGAGGAAGAGCGCCCGGTGCCGGAACGACTGCGCGTACTGCGGTTCCAGGTACTGGCCGCCGGCCAGCGCCAGCACGTGCATGACCTCGACGTTGCGCAACTCGGCGGCGCGCTCGATCATGGCGCGCTCCAGCACGCGCGGCACGCATGCGCTGCCGCCCAGGTAGACCCGCGAGTCGGAGACGATGCAGCGCGCGGCATCGGTCGTCGTCGTGACCTTGCGCCGGTAAAGCTCTTCGAGGCCGTCGCGCAGCATGTGTGTCCTGGCGAGCGGATCACGCAGCATGGCTGGCTTCCGCGGCATGCGCTTCGCTCGCCGGCTCGGCGACTGGCCGGATCAGCAGCACCGGCATCGGCGAGCCGCGCACGACCCGATCGGCCACCGACCCGATCAGCCAGCGCGCCACGCCGGACCGGCCATGGGTGGACA
This sequence comes from Chloroflexota bacterium, assembly GCA_016235055.1. Taxonomy (NCBI): domain Bacteria; kingdom Bacillati; phylum Chloroflexota; species Chloroflexota bacterium. Next base: position 12,568 of record JACRMK010000034.1, read on the forward strand.
TGGCGATCAGGTCCGCGCCGATGGCGTCGGCATAGTCGAGGATCGCATCGGCCACCGGGCCGCCGGTCACGGCGATGGAGGTCTTCAGTCCCTGCGCCTGCAGCAGCGCCGACATCTCGCGCAAGTATTTCTCGCTCTCGTTCTCGATCTCTTCCGTCAGCGTGGCGGCCACGGCCGGGCTGCTGAACACGTAGTCGTACGTCGGATACAGCGCCACGCGCAGCAGGGCAACCTCCGTCTCCGGCTGCGCCAGCGCTTTGACGTGCAACAGCACGGCCTCGGCCAGCGCCGAGCCGTCGAGCGGAACCAGAATCTTCTTGTACATAGGTGTAACTCCTATCGCGGCGCTGGCGCCGTCAGATGCCGACCGCTTCGGACTCGTCGGCCTGAACGGGCGACGACAGCGGGTGCACCGGCCGGATCAGCAGCACCGGCACCCGCGCGCCGTGCATGACTTTGTTGGCGTCGCTGCCAATCAGCCAGCGCGCGATGCCCGAGCGCCCGTGCGTGGACATGGCGATCAGATCGGCGCCTTCGGCGTCGGCGATCTGCAGGATCGCCTCGGCCACCGTGCCGTCGCAGACCAGCGGGCGCGCTGGCACGCCGGCGGCGATGAGCGACTGCGCCACCGTCTTCAGGTAGTCCAGCGCCTTGCGGCGGTCGGCCTGCTCGTCCTCAGGCGTCAGCGGCAGGTCGCCCGCGTCCAGCATGCCGTAGGTGTTCACCGGCCGTACATGCACGCGCAGCAAGACGACCTCGGCCTTGCCGCACAACGCCAGCGTGGATACGTGCGGCAGAATCGACTCGGCGAGCTGCGAGCCGTCGAGCGGCACGAGGATCTTATGGAACATTACGGGGCTCCCGCCGGCGCGGCCGGGGGGGCGTCCATGTGCGCCAGCGGCCGGATCAGCAGCACCGGGATTTTGGCGCCGTGCACCACCTTGTCGGCTACACTGCCCATCAGCAGGCGCGCAAAGCCGGAGCGGCCGTGCGTCGACATGCAGATCAGGTCGCAGCGCTCGCTATCGGCGAGCTGCAGCAACGTGTCGGCCACCAGCCCTTCGCCGACGAACATGCGGGCGTTGATGCCCTCGGCCTGCAACAGCGCGACCTGCTTCTCCAGGTACGCCTGGATCTCGGACTTGGCGTTGGCTTCCAGCGAACTGATCAACTCCGGGTCGATAATGTTGTAATCGTACGGCAGAACAACCGGCACACGCACCAGCAGCACTTCGGCGTTCATGCACCTGGCGATCGTGCGCACGTGCGCCAGCACGGCTTCCGAAAGTTCAGAGCCGTCCAGTGGAACCAGGATCTTCGAGTACATGGCGACCTCGTCTTTCCTAAGAAGACTCCCACCGGTCGGTGGGAGCGCGGGTGAATCGTCGGCGTCAGCATGCCGGCGGCGCCCCCCACGTGAAGTTGCGACGTTATCGGGGCGTGCGCGTGCTCTGCCTGACTCTACGGGGAGTATGGCAGTCTTCCAAACGAATTACACTTGTCGAAAGTCCCTTGATTTGCGGGACATTCGCACCTTCAAGCGGTTTCGCTTCTGTCGCATAGTAGATTCTGGCAGGGCGGATAAGCGCCGCTGCCGCTCCCGCAATCTGACGAAGGAGGCCGCTTATGGCTAAGCTGCTGGTGCGCAACTGGATGAGCAAGAACGTGATCACGGTATCTCCGAAGACGAGTCTGCCCGAAACGCACGAGCTGATGAAGTCGAAGAAGATCCGCCGCGTGCCCGTGGTCGACCATGAGCGGCTGGTCGGTATTCTGACACTGGGCGACGTGCGCGAGGCCAACGCGTCGGACGCCTCGTCGCTGAGCATCTACGAGCTCAACTATCTGCTCTCGCGGCTGACGGTGGACAAGATTATGACGAAGGATCCACTCACGATCGGCCCCGACGCGGAGTTGTACGAGGCGGCCGACCTGATGCTCAAGCACAAGATCGGCGGCCTGCCGGTGATGGAAGACGGCAAGCTCGTCGGCGTGATCACCGAGTCGGACATCTTCAAGGCGCTGGTGTACGAGGCGAAGATGGCGCAGGCGGGCGACAAGATCATGCAGGAGCAGGCCGAGGGCATCGCGCACGTGTCGGCGGTTTAGCCGGCCCGGGCGCGCGAGATATGCTACAATAAGGCCCAGTGTAAATCCACGTTTGGGGAGCAGTATGTCCAAATCATCGGAGCGCCGCAAGCGCGCGCAGGCCGCCCGCTCGGCCGGCGGCGGCGGCAGCAATAACAATACGCTGATCATTCTGGTGGCGGTGATCGCCATCGTGTTCGTCGGCGGCCTGGTGACCCTGCAGGTCATCGCATCGCAGGCGCCGGCCTCGCCGGTCGCTGTGGCGCAGGGGCGCAAGTGGGGCAACGAAACCGCCTCCGTGAAGGTGGAGATCTTCTCCGACTTCCAGTGACCGTACTGCGCTCAAACTGATGCCGTGTTGCATCAGATGGCTGCGAACTATCAGGACAAGGGCAAGGTACAGATCATCTACCGCCACTTTGCGTTCATCGGCGGCGAGTCGTTTGTGGCGGCCAATGCGTCGGAGTGCGCGGCGGACCAGAACAAGTTCTGGGAGTATGCAGGACTGGTCTTCAAACGACAGTCCGGCGAGAACAAGGGACAGTTTTCGGCGGCCAATATGAAGAAGTGGGCCGCCGACGTGCCCGGCCTGGACACGGCCGCCTTCGGGGCGTGCGTGGACAGCAACCGCAACGACGGCATCGTCCGGCAGGACACGGCCGAAGGCCAGCGGCGCGGCGTCACGTCGACCCCATCGTTCTTCGTCAATGGCAAAAAATATGACATTGGCGGAGCGCAGTTGCCCTCGCTGGTGGATTCGCTCGCGCGCTAACGCCGGGGCATCAACGCCGCCGGCGGTCAGCGGAGCAACACCTCACAGGTCCCCCCGTGGCCTGTGAGGTGTGTTTGTGTCATCACTCTGTCGGGCAGGAGCAACCATCCATGAACCGCAAGATTATGACGATCATCGCACTCTCGGTCGTCGGGCTGGGCATTTCGATCTATTTGTTGATGGTGCACTGGGCGATCATCGGTAAAGCGGTCTGTTTTGGTCTTGGCGAGTGTGAAAAGGTCAATGCGAGCAGCTACGCCGAGTTGTTGGGCATTCCGGTCGCCCTGCTGGGCGGCTTGACCTACATCACGTTCTTTGCGCTGTGCGTCGCCGTCGCGCGCGGGTGGGTCGAGGAATACACGCGGCTCGCGCTGTTCTTCGTCGCCGTGATCGGTTTCGCCTTCTCGCTGTACCTGACCTATATCGAAGTCGCCGTCCTGGAACAGATCTGCCCGTGGTGCGTCTTATCGGCGATCATTATCACGATCATCACAGTCCTGTCATTCGTCGAGTTGCGCGAATGGCAGTCGGGCTAGGCGCGGCGTGCACTCGGCTGTGCTGGAGACGCCGCGCCTGATCATCCGCCCGTTTGTGTCGGGCGATCTGCTGGACGTGCACCGCATCTTGTGCGCGTCGTTCGGCGAGCAGGCGCGGGCGAGCGACCCGGCGGCCGTCGCCGAGCGCAAGTCGTGGTTGGCATGGTCGATGCTGGCGCAGGAGTGGCTGCCGCGCATGCACCAGCCGCCGTACGGCGACCGCGCGGTGGTGCTGAAAGCGAGCGGGGTGGTGGTTGGCGTAACGGGCTACGCGCCGTGCCTGGACTTATACGACCAGATTCCCGAGTTGCGCGACGGGCGCGCCGGGCCCAGTGGTTGCACCACAGCCGAGTTCGGGCTGTTCTGGGCGATTGATCCGGCGCACTGGCGCAACGGCTACGCCAGCGAGGCCGCCCGGGCGCTGGTGGATCACGCCTTCAGGGTGCTGCGGGTGCGGCGTATCATTGCGACGACCGAGCACGCCAATCAGGCGTCGCAGGGCGTCATGCGCAGCCTGGGCATGACCATCGGACGCAATCCGCAGAGCGATCCGCCGTGGTTGCAGGTCGTCGCGGTGCTGGACAACCCGGCGGCCGCGCCCGGTTCGCTGGAGCGGTGACGCCACTCTATAAGGTTACGACCGCCCAACCTGCACCGCTGCATAACCAAGCCGGTACTTCGGTACCATGGGTGAATAAGGCGCCGCACATGCGGCGCTTTCGTATTTGTCTGTCCCCCGTGTTCAACCTCGTAATACTGTTTCAGTTTGAGCATGTCCCCATAGCTGGGGGCAAGTGCGGTTGGCGCCCCCTCATCCCCTGGCCCCTTCTGCCCCGCGCGCGGGGCCGGGGGGGAGGGCGGCGATCGCTATATAGTGCTGACACAACCAACAATCACTTGGGGACATACTCATCACAAAACAGCATAAGACGGGCCTGCATCGTGCGCAGGCCCGTTTCTTAACGCCCGCTCAACGCGCGCCGGACTCGCGCACTTCAGCAACTTGCGTGAGTTGCGGCCGCCGCATGCGCCGCGATGCGCGTCAATGTGTGCACCTGTGCGATTGCGCGCGGCATGGCGGCGGGCGCGCGTGCTTAATGCGCGATGGGTGACCAAAGTACTACGGTTTTAAGGCTCTTTTGTGACCGTAGTCCTATGGTTCGGAGTGGCGAAATGCATACACTGGTAAGTGTTCAAGCTGATGCATTGGATACCAAGGCCACTCCTATGAAACGCACAATTACGTTTACAGCGCTCTTCGTGATCGCGACCGCCGCCCTGGTTCTGGCTGTGGCGCGGCCGGCGAGCCAGCCATTGCGGGTCCACGAGGACCTGTCGATCGCGAGCAACGGCGCTTCAGTGGCCTTCGTGCTGGGGCCGGTCGTCTCGGCCGTAAGCCCGGTGACGCAGACGGCGCAGCCGGCCGTGTGCAACGGCGACGGCGTGAGCGGCAATCGCGTGCAGGTCGTCTACGCGCGGCCGTCGACGGTGGCGGACCGCTACGCCGAATATCTTAATTCCTTCAAGTACTGGGCGCAGGATACCGACCAACTCTTCTCCCGCAGCGCCCTCGAAACCGGCAGTGACCGCCATGTTCGCTTCGTCACCGATCCGTCGTGCTACCCGACGGTCGCCAATGTGGTGCTCTCCGCCACCGGCGCCGACAACTTCAACAACCTGGTAAGCGAACTGCAGGCCCAGGGCTACAACCGCACCGACCGCAAGTACCTCGTCTTCACCGACGCCAACGTGACCTGCGGCATTAGCGACATCCAGTTCGACGACAGCGCGGCGCAGACGAACCTGAACAACCAGGGTCCGCATTACGCTCGCGCCGACGCGCAGTGCTGGTCGACGACCGTCGCCGCGCACGAACTGATGCACACACTCGGCGGCGTGCAGTTGACGGCGCCGCACTCGTCGATCGACTGGCACTGCACCGACCAGAACGACCTGATGTGCCGGCCGACGAACGGGACGCCGGTCACGCAGACCTGCGCGAACGACGGCCAGTTGCACTTCGACTGCAATCATGACGACTACTACAGCACGAATCCGGTTGCCGGCACTTACGTCGCAACGCACTGGAACGTGGCGAACAGCGCGTATCTGATCAGCGCGCCGGGTGGCGCGCCAACCGCGACGCCGACGGCAACTGCTACTCCGCGCAGATCCGCCACGCCGACCGCCACCGCGACGGCCGTGCCGCCGACGGCGACGCCGATTCCGCCGACCGCGACGATGGTGCCGCCGACGGCCACGGCCACCGCGACGCCGATCCCGCCGACGGCGACAGCGACGCCTCTCCCGCCGACGGCCACAGCGACGGCGACGCCGATTCCACCGACCGCGACAGCGACTGCGACGATGGTGCCGCCGACGGCGACGCCGGTTCCGCCGACCGCCACCGCGACGATGGTGCCGCCGACAGCGACGCCGACTGATCTGCCGACCGCGACACCGACTGCGACGATGGTGCCGCCGACGGCGACAGCGACCGCGACGCCGATCCCGCCAACCGCGACGGCGACGATGGTGCCGCCGACCGCGACGCCGACTGATCTGCCGACCGCGACACCGACTGCGACGATGGTGCCACCGACCGCGACACCGACTGATCTGCCGACCGCCACCGCGACGATGGTGCCGCCGACGGCCACAGCTACGGCGACGGCAATCCCGCCGACCGCCACCGCGACGGCAATCCCGCCGACGGCCACAGCTACGGCGACGGCAATCCCGCCGACGGCGACTGCGACGATGGTACCCCCGACGGCGACGGCAATCCC
>JACRMK010000034.1:18809-25977 GCA_016235055.1 Chloroflexota bacterium
GACGGCCACAGCTACGGCGACGGCAATCCCGCCGACCGCCACCGCGACGGCGACTGCAACGATGGTGCCGCCGACGGCCACAGCTACGGCGACGGCAATCCCGCCGACCGCCACCGCGACGGCGACTGCAACGATGGTGCCGCCGACGGCCACAGCGACGGCGACGCCAATCCCGCCGACGGCTACAGCTACTGCGACCGCGACGGCAATCCCGCCGACCGCGACGATGGTGCCGCCGACGGCCACAGCGACGGCGACGGCAATCCCGCCGACGGCCACAGCTACGGCGACGCCAATCCCGCCAACCGCTACCGCGACGGCGACTGCAACGATGGTGCCGCCGACGGCGACAGCGACGGCGACGCCGATTCCACCGACCGCGACACCGACTGATCTGCCGACCGCGACTCCGATCCCGGCGACAGCGACGGCGACGGCAATCCCGCCGACCGCGACGGCGACGATGGTGCCGCCGACGGCGACAGCGACGGCGACGATGGTGCCGCCGACCGCCACCGCGACGCCAATCCCGCCGACCGCCACCGCGACGCCGGTTCCGCCGACAGCTACGGCGACGGCAATCCCGCCGACGGCCACAGCTACGGCGACGGCAATCCCGCCGACGGCGACGGCAATCCCGCCAACCGCCACCGCGACGATGGTGCCGCCGACCGCCACCGCGACGGCAATCCCGCCGACCGCCACCGCGACGCCAATCCCGCCGACGGCCACAGCTACGGCGACGCCAATCCCGCCGACGGCTACAGCTACTGCGACCGCGACAGCAATCCCGCCGACCGCCACCGCGACGATGGTGCCGCCGACGACGGCCACAGCTACGGCGACGCCAATCCCGCCAACCGCCACCGCTCAGCCGCCTGCCGCACTTCCGAGCCAGATGGTACGCGTGGATAGCATCCAGATCGGCCGCGATAGCAGTGATCAGTTCACCGCAATGAACGTCTTCAAACCGGGCGACAACCTGGTGGTGCGCGCGCACGTCACCGACAACAATGGCAACTCGGTCAGCCACGCCTCCGTCACGCTGGCCGTGCTGAAGCCGGATGGCACCGCGCAGTGCACGAGCACGGGCTTGACCGACGACATGGGCGATATGACGATCACGTGCAGCACTTTGCAGCAGTCGCCCGTCGGCGTGTGGACTGTCCGGCTTCGCACGGTCAGCCGGACCGGCTACGGCACGGATATGACGCAGTCCGTGATGTGGAGCTTGTTCACACTCCAATAATGGCTACACCCGTTCGGTGCAAAGATTGACACCCGGGGCAGATCAATGCGGATGACGCGCTTCGGCTAAGTTCACGCAATGAACTAAAGGTGGATCCCATGACATGGCGACCGAGCAGGCTTACAAGAGAACAGATGGAGGAGCGTCGTCTGGCAGGCGCACGGATGCTGCGCGAGGGGCGGCGGCAATCGGATATCGCGAGAGAGCTTGGCGTCAGCGAGGCGGCCGTAAGCCAGTGGAAGCATGAATTAGAAGAGAATGGCACGGGGGCGCTGCGAGCGAACCCGGCCACCGGCCGGCCGTCTAAACTGGACGCGATGCAACGGCTGGAGTTGAAGCGACTGTTGCATCAGGGCGCGCGCGCGGCAGGTCACGATTCGGAGCAGTGGACGCAGTTGCGCGTCCAACAGTTGATTCACACCCGCTTTGGCGTCTGGTACCATCCGAACTATGTCGGGCGACTGCTGGCCCAATTGGGCGTCAGCATCGGTGAAGAATTAGAACCTGTGGTTGAGAATTCTGACGACCTGACGATCACATGGGCCAGAATGCAATGACCTATTGTGGCAACTGTAGATTACCGCATCAATAACGTGTAAGAAATCAAGCGAAATAAAGTGAGGATCGTGGCCTGAATCTTGGAATGTGCCGGAAGGTGACGAAAGTTGCACTAAAACGATATTGATTTTTCATAGTTTACCATGGTATTCTGTATGTGAAATACGGCACAAAGATAACCAGGCCGCCGTAAATTGGACGCGAAGACTTGGCCGAGCGAGTGGCGTAACCGGTCGTGCCTGCAGATGTAGCGCACGGTTTAGCGCTCTTTAACAACCGCACAGAAGGCAAATGGACGCGAAGAAGCCGGGTTCGCAGTAAGCTGGACGCCTGGACCGGGTGGAGCGAGTGGCGTAACCGGCCGTGACACGAGCGCAACCAGGCTCACGTCGCGGCACTTTCGTCGGATCGAGTCGTTGGCAGCAAAGCATTAAACGGAAGCGATGAAACCGGACCCGCGGTAATCATGGACGCCTAGGGCCGGCGGAGCGAGTGGCGTAACCGACCGTGTGCGAGTCTTCGAGGACCGCCACGGTTTTTTGTTGCACAGAAACCGCAGGCGATCCTCCGTTGTCCACACGGAGGATTGACATGCTAAAGCATTTCAAGTTTGTGATGGGCGCGGCTCTTTCGCTCATAGTGACGCTCATGCTGGCCGGCATGGTGTCGGCGGCGCCGAACCCGACCTACGGGTATGCCGTAGTCGATGGGAACAGCAGCGAATGGACACTGGCCAATGACTTCTTCTCAAACATGTGCACGGCGTTCGACTGCAGCAAGCCGACGACGGCGAAGCTGTACCTGCGCTACGATTGCTCGACGCAGACGATGTACGCGCTGGTGAAGGTGCAGCCAGGCAGCACGCTGGACTCGACGTCGGGCAACGATGCCTGGATTGCCGTCAATACAATTAGCAACAAAGTGGTGAGCCAGTCCTCGGGCAACAACGGCGTCGCGCCGGACTTTGCGTGGCTCACAACGAACAACGGCTTCGAGGCCTCGTTCCCAGCCGCTTCTTACGGCACGTCGTTCACGCTCAAGGCACACATCAACGTGAACAGCGGCAACACCAGCGGCACGCCGGGATTTGTGCAGGTGACCATCGCGTGCCCAAGCATCAGCGCATCGACGACGCGCTCGGGCAACCTGGCAAACAACAACATTGAGCCGGGCACAAAGATCAGCGACACGCTGTACCTGACGGGCACGCTGTCCACGCCGTTGGCGGGCACAGTCCAGTTCTACTATTGTGCGGGCACACTGCTGACGTTGCCGAACTGCAACACGGATCCGCTGACGGCCATCGGCAGCCCGGTGAGCGTGGCAGCGGGGACGAACGGCGGGTTCCAGACGGGCACGGCGAGCTCGAACAATGTCTCGTTCGGTGTGGGGTCGTACTGCTTCAAGGCGGTCTTCACGCCGGCGGCGGGCAGCCCGTACCCGGGTGTGTCAGAGACGAACCAATTGGATACCGGCGGACGCGCAGAGTGCATCCGTGTCTCGGGCGCGACGGCGGTGACGATGTCGAGCTTCGAGGCGACAAGCACGCCGGCGCTGGCAACCGACGGCATGCTGGCCGGGTTGAGCCTGGCGGGTATGCTGGCGCTGGGTGGTGTGGCGCTGGCGGCCTGGCGCAAGCGCTAAGCACGACATAGCACAAGCATAACATGTTAACAACCAGACCCTGCGGGTTCCCAAACCCGGAGGGTCTGGTTTTGCACCGGCGAACAATGTCAGCGCATGTTCGCGTTTGCTCATTATGCGACGCTTCATAATCCTACTTTTGAAATCGCACTGCAAATTAAGCAATATTAAAGTATGCCGCCTGCTTGAGTTATATTGGCGGAAGACGGGGTTCCAATATTGACACCGCAGGGGTATTGTTATTGAACGGTTAAATCGAGATAATGGAACACAACGGACGCGAAGACAGTCGGGTCGCAGAAAGCTGGACGCCTAGACCGGGCCGAGCGAGTGGCGTAACCGGCCGTGCCTGCAAGCGCTGCGCACGGCTTTCGTGCTCTTTAATAACCAAACAGGAGGTGCAGGACGCAAAGACAGCCGGGTCGTTGTAAGCTGGACGCCTAGACCGGGCCGAGCGAGTGGCGTAACCGGCCGTGATACGAGCGCAGTCTAGCTCACGTCGCGGCGTTTTTTGTTCGACTTAGGTGCAGGCAGGACAGCAGGAATACGGAAGCGATGAAGCCGGACCCGCAGTAACTTGGACGCCTAGGGCCGGTGGAGCGAGTGGCGTAACCGACCGTGTGCGAGTCTTCGAGGACCGCCACGGTTTTTTGTTTTTTTATAGAAACCGCAGGCGATCCTCCCTTATACCCCACACGGAGGATTGGATGAAAATGCAAAGGTTCGTGCCCGTTCGGCGTCATCGTCGCGGGTTGTTGGCTACGGTCGCAGCGGTCGTGCTTTCGCTGCTTGCCGTTCAGGTCTTCGCCGACAGCGTCGGCCAAAAGATGAACGCCAAGTACTTCGCGCCTGAAACGGTGCAATTGCTCCAGAGCCGCGCTCTCGCCGGCACGCCCGGTTTCCAGCTAGGCGATAGCGTGAACTACATTATTGAATTCGCTCCAATCAATAACGGATCTACAGTCGGTATTAATGGCTACGTCACGGACTATATTCCCGCTGGCACGGAGGTAATTGGCGCTTCGTTCGTCGTGCCGGACGGCTCAGGCGGCTTCACGACGGTCGCGCCCGATCTGCCGGGCGAGGCGCCCGACGGTTGGGGCAATCGCGGTCAAGGCACATTCGCGGCCCCGTTCAACACCAATGCGTACGACACAACCGGAAAGTGCGCTGCGTTCGGAAAGACCAACAACTGTGACGGCAGTATCGCCATGCTGTACGCCGACACGGGCATCTGGTACTCGACCGTGACGCGCACCGCGCTCTATGTGGCGCCCGACGTGGATGGGCGCGCGCGGCAGGGCACCAACGGCTACAACATCAACCCGACCGGCGCCAGCAACTTGAACACGCTGCTCGGCCAGGCCAAGGACACGACCCACAACCTGTGGGATGCCGACCAGACCAACGCCTTCGGCTCCACGGCGGGAGCGATCGCTGCGCTCGCCGCGCCAAAGTCGCTTGTCGGCTCGCTGACGAGTGGGGCGGGTGGCAACGATGGCAAAGGCCCGACCCCGTTTAACGTTGGGTCGGCAGTCGCCGGCCCGCTAACTGGCTACCAGTTGGACAACACCGCCGCTGCCGGCCCGTGGCAGCGCATCGCCTACGCCGGTTCGCGCATCGGCACGAACACGGTTGGCCCGGCGACGTCGTACGGCGGTTCCGGCGGCAATGTCGGCAGCACATCCACCATTGTTGGGTCGCCAACCAGCGCCGGCTTCAATTTGAGCGGCGTTAATCCGCTCCCGTCCGGCACCAATGCGGTGCGCTGGGCCGTTGGTCGCCTCGTGGTGGGACAGACGAAATACGTTAAGATCAACCTGCGCCTGACGGCTCTGCCGCCGGCCAATGGTCTGATTAACAACTGCGAAGTCTTCGGCGGCGACGTGGCGGAGCTGTTCGGCAAGAACGGCAAGGACAGCCCGTGGCGCTACAACGTGCCGAGCGTCTGCACATCGACGTCGAGCCTGTACCTGGTCAAGCAGATCATCAAGGTCAATGGCGTGCCATCGAACGGTGCGGTGATCCCCGCGAATGCCAAGTTGACTTACCGCCTCACGTATCTGAACACGAGCGCAATCGCGCAAACCAACGTGGTGCTTTCGGACACGTTGCCTGCGCAGACCGGCAGCAACCCGCTGAGCAACCTGGTGTTCCCCAGCGGTCCGAACCTGGCGCCCACCATCCCTAATCCGCTCGGCACGGTGAAGAACTTCCAGTTCCAGCCGATTGCGAGCCTGGCCCCCGGCGCGGGCGGTGTGGTCGAGTTCGATGTGCAGACCACGGCGGCGACGGGCGACGTCGTCACGAACAAGGCGTGCCTCAAGAGCACGGAAAATCCGACCGGTGTGTGTTCCCAGGCGGTCTCTAACGTGGTAAACACGTCGAACCTGATTATCCAGAAGAAGAGCGAGCTTGCCCATTCCGGGATTCCGGGGTCGATCGTTACCTACACGATCAATGTCACGAATACGGGCGCAGCGGCGGCATCCAACATCGTACTGTATGATTTCTTGCCGACGATGGGCGGCGCATGCTGCCTGAATGCGGCGCGCATCAACTTCGTGCCCGGTTCGAGCGTGTTCAGCGGCGCCATCACGGCGGTCACACCAATCACCGTGTCACCGCCGACGATTGTGCCGTACGTGGGCACGAATCGCGAGCAACTGACGTGGACCTTTACCGGTCAGACGCTGGCGCCCGGCGCCGGATTCAGTGTGCGGATTCTCGCTACGATTGGCGGGGCGATGCTGAACGGATCGTACGTCAACGACACCACCGTTGTTTACAACAACGGGCAAGCCAATGCAAGCGCCTTGACGCCGGTCACCAGCGGCGCGACGGCGGTGACGGTGTCGAGCTTCGAGGCGACAAGCACGCCGGCGCTGGCAACCGACGGCACATTGGCCGGGCTGAGCCTGGCGGGTATTCTGGCGCTGGGTGGTGTGGCGCTGCTGGTGTGGCGCAAGCGCTAAGCACGACGCAGCACAAGCACAACGCGTAACAACCAAGACCCTGCGGGTTCCCAAACCCGCAGGGTCTTTTTTTTGTACCGGCAAACCTCGCGCGCCGGCCAGTGATCGGGAGCGCTTGCCGCTCCGCGTGCCGAGACGCTCAGTTGTTCCAATCCATGCTTTACGAGCCGGAGCGGATTTCACATCTGCCCCGGCCTTTTCTATTTCACCGCCGGCTGCCCCGCGCTGGCGTGGCTCGGTGTCAGGCGTGCAGTGCCCGAGTACCAGATCATACCGTGCGAGATTGCTTTGCGCGGGGGGCAAGGCAGCGGGCAAAGCAAGTCCGTCCTCGGTAATGCCGCTTAACTTCGACGGCGTACCGGTCACTCTTCAAACCTTTAACATCCAACGTGAATCATCCGCGTTCCGCGCGCAGTTGATCTCAGAAACTCGTGTTATCTCACATCGATTCATGCGCCACACGCGCGGATTGCACGCATCGGGGTGAAGATGACCAAAGTACTACGGTTTTAAGGGCCTTTTGTGACCGTAGTCCTATGGTTTGCAATGGCGAAACGCATACACTGGAAGACAGATGAGATTGATTCGCAAATGATGTTCACAGGGAGTCTTCCAATGAAACGTTTCGCCACCTTCGCTATCGTCGCTATCGCGCTCCTCAGCGCGCTCGGCTTCGGCGCGGCCCAGGCCGCTCCGGCCACCCGGCTGACCGAGGAGTACGACGGCCCCGCCATCTCGTCCG
>JACRMK010000035.1 GCA_016235055.1 Chloroflexota bacterium
TGAAGAAAGGCCTCTGTGGTGTTCGACCACGGAGGCTCGGTTTGTCTGTGGCCGCCGGCGCTACTTCAGCGCGTCGGTGATGTGCCCGGTGTGCTCGCGGTCGTGGCGCGCCACCGTGCGCAGGATCTCCTCGACGGTGACCTCGCGCATGACCGACGCGTGAGTGCCTTGCGCATCGAGCTGCGCGTCGTTCAGCGCATCGACCAGCGCGAGCAGGTCGGCCTGGCTGGCCGCCAGATCGACGCTCAACTGCTCGACGGACTTCTCCTTCTGCTTCTCGACGCCGCGCCGGTTGTAATATTCGAGGTCGAAATTGGCCGGCGTACCGCCCTTGCCGTCGAGGATGTTGCGGATCAGGCGGCCCTGGCCCGCTTGGTTGTACGCCAGGTGCGCGAACACGTCCTTGACGCTCCAGCCCTCGGCGGCGGTCGGCCGCGCCCACTGCGCGGCGCTCAGACCGGCGACGGCCTTCATCAGCGCATCGCGCGATTCCTGCAGGTCCTGCTTCAATGCGGCTTTGCGGTCAATCATTGGTTTTCCTCCCCAGTGTTGTGAAGTGATGACAGGGTGACAAGACGACAAGGTGAAAACGCACTACTGCGTCATCAAGTCACCTCGTCACCTTGTCATCCAGTCATCCGCTCACGCCAGCGCCAGCGCGTACTCCCAGACCTTCTCGCTCATGCGGGCAACGGCCTCTTCGAGGTTCGCCCAGATGCCGCGGTGCCGCGCGTTGAAGAAGCAGACGATCACCGGCGGCTTGCCGTACGGCTCGATCAGCCCGACGTCGTTGGCGATGAACGGGCCGAAGTCGCCGGTCTTGTGCGGCGTGCCCGCGCCGAACAGGTATTTCGGGATGCGCGATGTGAACTGCTGGAGCCGCATGAAGCGCAGCATCTCGTCGCACGAGGCGCGGCTGGCGCACGTGCCGGCCTGGATCATCTCCAGCAGGCGGCCCATCTCCCGCGCGCTCGACAGCCCGAACGGGTGCTCCCCGGCCAGGTGGAACCGTTCGCGGGCGGCGGCGGCCTCACGCGGCGGCAGGTTCGGGTAGCCCTTGCTGAACAGTTCGGACGGCGAGAGCGTGTCATACGACGGATCCATCGCCGTGCCGAGTGCGCGGAACCAGTCGAAGCAGGTGCCGGGCGCGTGCATGCTCGTGAAGCCGAGTGCGAACATGCTGCGGTTGACCGCCTCCGGGCCGCCGACGGCGTCGAAGCAGAGGTCGGTGCCGGTGTTGTCGCTCTGGATGATCATCAGCATCGCCGCGTCGCGCAGGGTGAGCGACAGCCCGTTGTCGAGCGTGCGCAGGACGCCGGTGCCGAAGCGCTTGTGGTACGTCTCCAGTGTGATGCGCCGATCGAGGTCGATGCGCCCGGCATCAACCTGCCGAAACAACTCGACGAGGATCGGAATCTTGATGACGCTCATCGTGTCCATCGGCCGGTCGGCGTTGATGGCGATCTCGGAGCCGTCGGCGAGGAACTTGGTGTAGACGCCCCACTCGGCGTTGACACCGTTGGCGATGCGTTCGAGGTTGAGTTGCAGGTCGGATAGCATAGCGTCTCCGTTGTGCGTCAGGCGGCGCGCGCCCTCAGCGTAATGTGGGTGATCTCGGGCGGGCAGTTGAAGCGCACGGCGGGGGCAATCATGCCGACGCCGCGCGTGACGTACAGCGGCAGGCGGTTGACCTGGTACAGGCCCATGGTGTACTTCGTGCCGAGGAACGGCAGGATCAGCGGCCCGACACCCGGCACGCGCACCTGTCCGCCGTGCGAGTGGCCGGACAGTTGCAGGTCGACCGGGTGCCGCGACACATAGTCGGCGATGTCCGGCTCATGTACCAGCAGAATGGTCGGCTCGCTGGCTGGGATGCCGCGCAGCGTCTTGTCCAGGTCGAGCCAGCCCTTGCAGGCGTCGTCCGCGCCGGCCAGCCAGAAGCGCGCGCCGTTGTGCTCGATCGCCTTCGCCGTATTGCGCATGATCGGTACGCCGGCGCTCGGCAGGGCCGCGGCGACCAAGCGCCCGTCGCTCCAGTCGTCCTGGTTGCCGAGCACGCCGTAGACGCCGAGGCCCGCTTTGAGGCGCGCCATCTGTGCGGCGCACGATTCGACGTAGCGCGGCGCATCGGCGTCGGGCACGTAGTCGCCGGTCAGCACGACCAGATCGGGGGCGAGCGCGTTGGCGGCGTCGACCGCCGCCGCGATCTCGGACTCGTCCGTGTGCGGCCCACGGTGCAGATCGCTCAACTGGACGATGGTCAGGCCGTCGAGCGCGGCGGGCAGGCGCGGCAGGGTGATCGTGACGCGCTCGATGCTGAGGACGCGCGGCTCGACCAGCGCCGAGTAGCCGAGGCCGCCCGCACACAGCGAGAGCGCGCCGATGGTGCCGCGCACGAACTGGCGACGCGTGAGTGGCATAGCGATAAGTATAGCACGGCTGAGGAACAGAGAGCAGGGATCGGGTGTCAGGGATCGGGTGTCAGGGATCGGGTGTCAGGGATCGGGACTCAGGGAACAGGGATCGGGTGTCAGGGAACAGGGCTCAGGGACTAGACGACAGAGGAAGAGTTTCGTGCTTCTTCGTGTAGCTTCGTGGATAGGTTTTAGCGCCGCGTAAGACTTCCGCTATTTGGCTTTGTGCGGGAAGAGCTCGCTCAGGCTGCGGCGCCAGTGAATGCGCCGGATCGCCTCGGCCAGCAGCGGCGCGACGGTGACGACACGCACTTTCGGCGAGAACAGCACTGGCTGGCTCTCGATACTGTCGGTGATGACCAGTTCCTCGATCGGGCTGGCGTCCAGCCGTTGCATGGAGCCGGGCGCGAAGACGCCATGGGTGACGGCGGCCACCACGCGCACCGCGCCGTGCTCGACCAGCGTGTGCGCCGTTTCGACCAGCGAGCCGCAGGTCAGCGTGAAGTCGTCCACGATCAGGGCGGTTTTGCCGCGCACGTCGCCGATCAGGTCGAATACCCGCGCGCGTTCGTCGTGCGCCGGGCGGTCCTTGTCGCCGATCGCCAGTCCCGCGCCGAGCAACTCGGCATACTGCCGGGCGCGCTTGGCGAAGCCGACGTCGGGCGAAACGACGACGACGTTGTCCAGACCGCGCGCGCGGAAATCGTCGCACAGCACGTGCACGGCGTACAGGTCGTCGACCGGAATCTTGAAGAAGCCCTGAATCTGCTGGGCGTGCAGGTCGAGCGTCACGACGCGGTCGGCGCCGGCCGACTCGATGGCATCGGCGCAGACGCGCGCGCGGATCGAGACGCGCGGCTCGTCCTTCTTGTCGCCTTTGGCGTACGAGAAGTAGGGGATGAGCGCCGTGACCGATTCCGCGCTGGCGCGCTTGAATGCGTCGATCCAGAAGAGCAACTCGACGAAGTTGTCGTTGGCGGGGAAGACGATTGACTGCACGATGTAGACGCGGCGGCCGCGGACGTTCTCCCGGATGCGCACGAACAGGTTGCCCTCGGAGAAGCGGAGCACCTCGTTGGCGCCCGGCTCCACGCCAAGCTCGGCGCAGATCCGGCGGGTCAGCGCCTGGCTGCCGCTGCCTGCAAAGACGCGGATCTCGTCGGGCTCGTAGGCGGCGTGGGTCATGGGAAAAAGAAACAGACCTGCCGAGGTTGCCCGCCGGCAGGTCTGTGCATAGTTTCGGGCTAGTGCGAGGAGGGCGGAGCGCTCTCGCGGTGGGTGACAAACGGTTCGATGAAGATGCCCATCAGAATCGCCACGCATACGGTCGGCACCAGGATCAGCAGCAGCGCGCCGCCGCCGACCATGAAGAGACCGGCCAGCGCGATAACGCCGGCGCCGGCGGCCACCAGGCCAGCCACGCCCGCCAGCAAGTATGCAATGGCGGCGAAAGCGCGCGCCAGCGGGGCGAGCACCGGGACATCGTCGAATGCCTCCACGACCGTGGCGCCGAGGAACCAGAGAATCGGCGCAGCCGCGGCGATCAGCAGGCAGCCGAGCGCGATGGTGTACTGCTCGGTGATCAGGCCGAAGCCGGCCACGATGAACATCCAGGCCACGGCGCCCAGCACGAGCGCGAGGCCCATGCGCCACAGCGCGTCGCCGACGAGCAGGACCAGCAGGAAGATGATGACCAGCAGCACGCCGGTCGTCGTCTGGTCGAGCGTCGCCAGTTCGAAGCCGATGGCGCCGAGGGTCGTCCAAGCGATGGCCGTGAGCAGCAATGCGCGGACGAAGCGGCCGATCTGCGGCGCGCGCTCGGCGAACGGGCGCGCCATGGCCTTCACCACGCCAAGCCCGCCCAGCAGTTTGAGCACCAGGTCAGTGACGAACAGGGCCACCGATGCGCCGGCCAGATTGATGATGAGCCGGAACGTCGCATCGTCCAGTCCAATGTTAAACATCGCAGTCGATCTCCTTGCGTTGTCTTTCGCCGCACTGATAATGGCGAGCGCGTGTGCGCTTACGGCGCGAATTATAGCACAGCTGGCAGCTAGCGACTAGTTTTTACAGGACGATTCAAAAGTTATAGCGCTGCGCCATAATTCGACGAGCCGCATGCTTCTCATGCGCTGCTCCTCAAGTGTATATCACCCAAACCGGTTCGACGAGTCTTTGTTGCAGCCCTCCCCCCGACCCCCTCGCAACGAAGTTGGGAGGGGGAGAGAATCCAAGGGGATTAGCGCGGCGGCGCAGCCGCCGCGCTAATCCCCGTTAGCTTTTCCCCTTCTTCCCTGCGCGCGGGGGAGAAGGGGCTAGGGATGAGGGGGCGAAACTGGCGGCCGGACTCCAAAATGAGAATTGCTGTGAATCGCCGTGCTAGTTTTTGGCCGCTAGCCGCACCTGCGCACCGTGCTCTCTCCAGTGCTCGACCGGCCGGCGGCAGACCGTTTCCATGTCCCAGAACCCGCTGCCGAAGAACTCCGCGCCTTTGCTCCATTCGTCGTCATGGATGCCGTCCAGCAGGAGCAGTCCGGCCGCGTAGTCGCGCTCGAAACGCTGCTTGAGCCCGTCGCGCTTCAACCGCATGGCGGTCAGGCGCGTCAGCCAGTAGCTGCCTGTATGAAGGAGACCGCCCGGCATGTTGCCGAGATTAGCGCCCTTGCGGGCGCTGTCGACCTGGCGCGGGAGCAGGCCAATGCTAATCACGAAATGCGTCAGCAACTCGCCGTTCGTCCAGCCGGTGCTCACGCTCGGCTGCCGCCACTGGGAGTCCGTCAGCGTATCGACCAGGGCGTGGAAGTCGGTGCGCATCGCCTCCCATTCGGCGCGCAGCGCGGCGCGGTCAACGGTTTTGGGGGATTGTGCGGTCATCGCTAGCTCTCCTTGGTCAGTTCTAGAGCGGTTTGCGGAATAATCCGATACAGTGTCACAGGGCTGCGCGCCGCATCGCATGTAGGGACAGGCCTTTGGCCTGTCCGCTGGGCAGGTCAAAGACCTGCTCCTACCCGGCGAACCGCATGGCGTGCCCGATGTTTCTGCAAAACGCTCTAGTGGCCGTATGTTACACTAGGGCCAATCCGCCGCGAAATGGCGATGTATCGAAATCTGCGCGAACGGCGTATACTGTAAGGAGAGACGGGGGGTTTTGCCGAGGGGGAAGAGCACTCGCGCGCCCGGACGGGCAAGGAGGCGCTCATGTTGAAACTCAGAATACGCTGGGTGTTGGGGTTGTGCGCGCTACTGTGCGCGTTCAACGCGTTGCTGATCGTACCGGTGGCCGATGCCGGGAGCGTGCCCGGTGAGCCGGCGACATGGTCGGAGCCGGATGGCGCGGATGCGGTCGAGCCGACCGATGCCGACCTGCCGGAAGTCACCGCATTTCTGCCCGCGCTCGCGCCGGATTTCGCGACGGGCAAGTGGATCGACGTCAACTTGTCGCGCCAGCGCATCACGGCCTACTATAACGGACGCGCCATGCGCTCGGTGCTGGTGTCGACCGGTACATGGCGGCACCCGACCGTGGTCGGGCGCTTCCGCGTCTATCGCAAGGTCCACTCGCAGACGATGAGCGGCGGTTCGCGCGCGGCGGGCGACTACTACCGGTTGCCGGGCGTGCCGCACGTGATGTACTTCTACAGCGGGTACGCGATCCACGGCACCTACTGGCACCACAACTTTGGACGCCGGATGAGCCACGGCTGCGTCAACCTGACGCTGGCCGACGCCGACTGGTTCTACAGTTGGTCGCCGATCGGCACGCCGGTCATCACGCATTACTGAGGCATGAGGGCGGCGTAGGCGCGGAGACCGCACCCCTACGGCATCGGCACGGTATGACCAGGACGATTTTTCTGCAATAAGCTCTGGGAACTCTCGCGGGAGACGCAAGAAATGATACGACGATTCATCGCTGTGTTGGCAGTGATGGTTCTGCTGGGTGTTGTGACTGCGGGGCCGGCCCTGGCTGCGCCGCCGGCGGCCGGCAAGGTGTACCGCTTTGATCGGCTGGATGCAGACCTGACCGTGCAGTCCAACGGCGACATTGACGTGGTCGAGACGCAGACGTTCTCCTACGTCAGCGGGGATTTTGAGGGGTACGGCTTCCGGCACATCCCCTTCAACAACCTGGAGGACATCACACAGGTATCCGTCGCGGAGGCGGGGCGCGAGTTCCGGCAGTCGACCGACCGCTCGGCCGGCACGTACTACACGATACGCGACAGCCAGTTCCACATCTGGTGGTGGTACGGGCGGCCGCAGGTGCCGAGCACGCGCACGTTTGTGGTGCGCTACACGGTCAAGGGCGGGCTGCGCATCTACGATGGCGGCGACCAGTTGTGGTGGAAGGCGGTCTTCCCCGATCACGCCGTCACGATTCCGAACAGCAAGATCACGGTGCGCCTGCCGGCCGGCGCGGTCGGCAGCCAGTTGAAGACCGACATCTACCGGAACGCGGAGATCGACTCGCGTGCGAAGGCGCAGGTCGTGGGCGACAACGCGGTGGTGTTCACCACGACGAGCATCCCGGACGGCACGTTCATCGAGGCGCGGGTGCAGTTCCCGCACGGACTGGTGAGCGCGGCCAGGCCGAAGTGGCAGGACGCCGCCGACGCCGAAGCCGCGCGCGCCGAGGCGATGAAGCCGATGCTGTCGCTGGTGAACCTGGCGCTGCTGGCGCTGGCGGCATTGATCGGCGTCGTCAGTCTGCCGCTGATGTACCTGCTCTGGTACGTGCGCGGGCGCGACGCGCCAACGCACTTCACGGCCAGCCAGGTCAGCGAGCCGCCGGATGCGACGCCGCCCGGCGTCATCGGCACGCTGCTCGACGAGCAGGCCGATGTGCGCGACGTGCTGGCCACGCTGGTGGACCTGGCCCGGCGCGGCCACCTGCGCTTCGAAGAACGCCAGACCGAGGGGATCTTCGGCATCGGCGCGCACCGGACCTTTGCGCTGGTCCGCGCGCGCGGCGCGCAGGACAGCCTGCGGCCGTACGAAGCGAGCGTGCTGAGCGCTGTATTCTCCTTTAGCGACGAGACGACGCTCGATGCGCTGAAAAACAAGTTCTACCGCGCGCTGCCGGGCATTCGCAGCCAGATGTACCAGGAGGTCGTGTCTTCCGGTTTCTATCGCCAGAGCCCCAATGCCACGCGCTCAAGCTGGCAGATGCTGGCGTTTGGCTGCCTGGTGCTGCTCGGTCTGCTCGCGTTCTTTGCCGGCAAGCCGCTTATGAGTGTGTTCTCGAACGTGCCGTGGGTCGGCTTTGCACTGATCGCCTTTGCGATCGAGTTGATGGTTACGGCGAACTTCATGCCGGCGCGCACGACGAAGGGGGCGGAGGCATCGGCCCGCTGGAAGGCGTTCCGGCGCTATCTCGAAGATATCGACCGCTATGTCAAGACCGGCATGCCGCAGGCCGGCGCGATATTCGAGCGGTACCTGCCGTTTGCGATCGCCTTCGGATTCAACGACCGGTTCACGAAGGCGTTTGCGGCGGCGGGCGCGCCCGCGCCGGTCTGGTACCACCCGTATTACGTAGGGCACAGCACTGGTAGCTATCGCGGCGGCGGTGCTGACTTGACGGGCGGCAGCGGCGTCGGCGGCGTGCCCGATCTGCAGAGCGTGAGCAACAACATGGCCGGGTCGCTGCAGTCGATGAGCGATGGCCTGACGAGCATGCTCAATTCGGCGTCGACCACGTTCACGAGTTCGCCGTCCTCCGGGCATAGCGGTGGCGGAGGCGGCGGCGGTGGTGGGGGCGGCGGTGGCGGCGGCGTCGGGTAGCTAAAATGTAAACGGGCGTTCAATTGAACGCCCGTATTTCGTTCCACGGGATGCTTCCCCCGCACCCATAACTGTCTGGCCTATACCAGCTCATTTGGTCGGGACGCATCATCCACCCCAGATGGTCTCGCTATGCCCGCACTCTCGCCGGGAAGATGCTTCGCCCGTACAAAAGGTCTATAATCAAATCACGACGATATGGATCTGCCATGAAATGGAGGCATCAATGAACCGCACGTTCTTCCAGCCAGCCATTGTGGCCACTTTGGTTTTGATGTTGTCACTTGGCTGCGGTGCACTGACTGGGACACCGCAGGCGCAGACGATGGGAACGATCAAGATCGTCAATGCGCACGTCAGAGGCAGCGATCCGTTTCCGGGCGGTAAGAACTTGCCGGATGCGCGCGAGTACGGGATCTGCATTCTCGCGTATCCACTGCCTAACCCGGCCGGGCTAACCAAGCCCGCTTTCGACATGATCCTGGCCAAAGACGGGGAACAGACAACCTACGGGTTGCCAGCCGGCACCTACACGGTGCAGGAATGGCAGTTTGACTCGGAGATCAACCAGGATCCGCTCTATTCGCCTGCCGTGAAGAACTATGTGCGCCCACCGGAAATGGTCGTTCTCAAGGCGAATGAGACGGTGGTATTTGGAAGCGGGCGCACCGGGGCCGTGCCGGGAGACTTTTTCGAGGGGCAACTACTCAGCCCGAATTGCCTGGGCGGGTTACAGCAACCGGGCAGGCTGCCCACGCCCACCAGCACGCCCACAGCGACACGCACAACCACGCCGACGGCGACGCCCACAGCCCCGCCGGCAGCAACGCCCGCAGCCACGCCGGTGCTGACGCCTAAAGCCGCGACCGGCGCCTGGGCGCTGAAGTTGATCCAACCGGATGTTGGCAAGAGCGAGGCACAGTTCAGCTATCCGGGGCTGGCGTGCAGCGGCGGAACAAAGGTGACAGCGTCGGAAACCAGCGCGTCGACCACGACGGCCGGCACGTGCCAGGTGAAGGGCGCGTTGGTCGCCAACGAGAAGACGCAACATTCGTGGAGTCGCCCACCCGACCAGCTTACGCCGGGCCAGGAGTTGAGCGGCAGCATGAACGTGAGCCAGTCGGGCCTGTGCAGTTGGACGGTCGCGACGACTGAGGCCGGCTGCCGTACTCAGGCCACCACAAGCCACATCGTGTGGCAGGGAGATGGTTGGCCCGGAGGCCCGGTGGAATTCCCCTACCGGAACCTGATCTATGGCAATGACAGCAACGTTCGGGCTCTGGCTTCTACCCGGCCGACCGGCAGCTTTAAGTGGAAGGTTCCCAGCGGCGCCTCCGGCGGCAAAACCCTAGTGCTCCAGTTCGTCTCGGCCTCAAGCGGCGGAAAGGTCTACACGAACTTCTGGTACGAGTGGCAGGCGCCGTGAGGGGCCGGGAGGCCATACCGCAGGTGAGTGGCGGCATCGTGCAGGGGTAAACAAAACGGGCGTTCAATTGAACGCCCGTACTGTTTCGCTCTGCGCCTACCGCGCCCGCAGCGCCACGAGCGCGATGTCGTCGTGCTGCGGCGCGGCGGCGCGGTAGCGATCGAGCGCGCCGATCAGATCGTCGCACAGCGTGTGTACCGGCTCGCCGTGAAGACTGGCCAACGCGGCGCATAAGCGTTCAGCGCCGAACGGCTGTTGCTGTGTGTTCATCGTGTCGGTAACGCCGTCGGTGTAGAGGACGAGCGTGCTGCCGGGCACGAGGTCGACCGTCTGGCGGGTCAGGGCCGGCGTCGGCAGCAGACCCAGCGGCTGGCCGGGCATGCGCGCGCTGAAATCGCACGCGCCCTGCGCGCCGACATGCGCGGGGCGCTCGTGACCGGCGCGCACGTACTCGAAGCGATGGGACGCGCCATCGAGCACGCCGTACAGCATGGTGACGAACATGCCGGCGTCGTTCATGTCGAGCAGCAGCCGGTTCACGTTGCGCAGCACCGCGTCGGGCGCGTCGGCGCGGAATGCCTCGGCGCGCAGG
The DNA here is from genome assembly GCA_016235055.1 of Chloroflexota bacterium. Lineage (NCBI taxonomy): Bacteria > Bacillati > Chloroflexota > Chloroflexota bacterium. Next base: position 10,217 of record JACRMK010000035.1, read on the forward strand.
AGACTGCGCGCCAGCGCCATGAAGATCGCGGCGGGCACGCCTTTGTCCGACACGTCGCCGATGGCGATGCCGAGTCGCCCGCCGGCCAGCGGCACGAAGTCGTAGAAATCGCCGCCGACCGCGCGGCTGGGGATCATGCGCGCGTCAAAGTCGAAGCCGGGCATCTGCGGCAGGGTGTGCGGCAGGATGCTCTGCTGGATCTCTCGCGCGACCTGTAACTCGCGCTCCAGCCGTTCTTTCTCGATGATCTGCGCCTGCGCGGCTTTGAGGTCTTCGTAGGCGCGCGTCAATTCGGCATTCTTCTGCCGCAGGCTGGCGACCGTCTCGTTTTCCGACTCCTGCAGGCGGCTGCTCACCACGCGCACCATCTCATACGCGATCAGCGGGTGGCGATGCAGGACGGTCTCAAAGTCGGCCCGCGTCATCTCGTACATCTGCACGGGCGTGCGCGCGCGGACGCTGGCGGTGCGCTGCCGCTCCGGGTTGAGCAGTCCCATCTCGCCGATGAATGCGCCGGGGCCGCGCACGGCTAACAGGCGCTCGTCGGATGTGCCCAGCGCCTTGATGACGTCCACTTCGCCTTCGGCGAGCACAAAGAAGCGGTCGGCGACATCGCCTTCGTGGAGCATCAGCGTGCCCGTGTCGAGCGCCAGCGTGCGCATGGCGTCGGCCAGCGCTTGCACGTCGGCGTCGGGCAGGGCCGCGAACAGCGGCAGTCTCTTCAGCAGGAGCGCTTTCATGGGCGGACCTCCGGCACACACTGTAGCACAAAATGGGACGCGGCCGCAAGCGATTTGAAACGGCGCGGCCCGTGGACTATAATCGCGCCAATTCACCGGTATCAATCAAGGAGCGAACATGAAAGGCGCGGAAGCGTTGCTGCGGACACTGCTGAACGGCGGTGTCGACGTCTGCTTCACCAACCCCGGCACGTCGGAGATGCAATTCGTGGCCGCGGTCGATCGCGTGCCGCAGATGCGGGCGATCCTGGCGCTGTACGAGGGCGTAGTGACCGGCGCGGCCGACGGCTACGCGCGCATGGCCGACAAACCGGCCGCGACGCTGCTGCACCTCGGCCCCGGGCTGGCCAACGGGCTGGCGAACATCCACAACGCGCGCAAGGCGCTGTCGCCCATGGTCAACATCGTCGGCGAGCACGCGACCTACCATGTGCAGTACGACGCGCCGCTGACATCGGACATCGCGGGCATCGCCAAGCCGGTTTCGGCGTGGGTATGCACCACGCAAAGCGCCGGCACGATCGCGCGCGACGCGGCCGAGGCCGTGCAAATCGCGCGGCAGACGCCGGGGCGGATCGCGACACTGATCACGCCGGCCGACGCGACGTGGGACGAGACGGATGGCCCCGCAACCGTGGCCGCGCCGGCCGCACCAGCGGCGGTGGACGATGCGGCGATCCTCGACGCGATGCGCGCGCTGACCTCCGGCGAGCCGTGTATGCTGATGCTGGACGGCTTCGCGCTGCGCGCGCAGGCGCTGGAATACGCCGGGCGCATCGCCCGTCAGACCGGCGCGCGCCTGCTGTCGCCGACGTTCTATCCGCGTATGCAGCGCGGCGCGGGCCGCGTCAACATCGAGCCGCTCCCGTATTTCGCTGAGCTGGCGAGCCAGAAGCTGCAGGGGTTGAAGCACCTGATCCTGGTCGGCGCGAAGCCGCCGGTGGCGTTCTTCGCATACCCCGGCAAGCCGTCGTGGCTGACGCCGGACGGCGTGCAGATCCACGAACTGGCGACGCGGGCGAACGATCTGCCCGACGCGTTGATGCGCCTGGCCGATGCGGTCGGTGCGAAGGCTCCGGCGGCGACGCAGACTCTGCTGCGGCCGGACCTGCCGAGCGGCGAACTGAAGCCGTCCAGCATGGCGCGGGCGCTGGCCGCGCTGCTGCCGGAGCAGGCGATTGTCGTGGACGAATCGGGCACGTCATCCCTGCCCGGCTTCGGCATGACCGCAAGCGCGTCGCCACATGACTGGCTGGTGTCCACCGGCGGCGCGATCGGCTGGGGGCCGCCGGTCGCGACGGGCGCGGCGGTGGCGTGCCCCGATCGCAAAGTGCTGAACCTGCAAGCGGATGGCAGCATGATGTATACCCTCCAAGCGCTCTGGACACAGGCGCGCGAGCAGTTGAATGTGACGACGGTCATCTACAACAACCGCGCTTACCGCATCCTGGGCATCGAGTTCGGCCGCACTGGCTCCGGCGCGATGCCGGGTGCGCAAGCTGCGCCGCTGCTGAGCCTGGAGAACCCGCAACTCGACTTCGTATCGCTAGCGAAAGGCATGGGCGTGCCGGCCGTGCGCGTGACGACGGCCGAAGAGTACAGCCGCGCGCTGGCCGCGATGCTGAAAGAGCAGGGGCCGAACCTGATCGAAGCGGTGATATAGCGATCCAGCCGCTCGCGCCCGATTGCGGGTCAGCCGCAACCAGGAGGCAGTGGGATGATCGTTGCCTTTTGTGGACTCTTTGGAAAATCGACCAATGCCATGGAATATACGATGCCCGCTTCGACGTCTGCGGTGAAGCCTCCTCGAGTAGTGCCGAATTCGTAGTGCCCCGGGTTCAGGTGAAGGATCTTTCGGTCAATCGTATCTCCTTTCCTGGGTTGCAATATGGCCTCCAACTCGATGCCTTTTATCCCAACAATGGTAACTGGCATTTGGCCCCAGTGGTTCTCCACGATCAGAACCGCCTTGCCGGGCTGCGGTCGTTCGAACCAGGCCGGGCATTGGGGCGGCGCAGGCGGCGTCGGCGGCACATAGCCTGGGCACGCGGGCGGTGCGGGGGCTCCATAGACTGGCAGTAACGCGGGCGTCTTCTGGGGGCTGTAATAGGATACCATGACAGATATCCCCGGTCCGATGTCCACTACGATTCGCTTGCCGCCAGAAACCTCAAACTCGTGATGCCCAGGCGAGAGTGTCACACTCGCGATGCCGGATATGTCACCCTCCATGACTGGTACTTTGACGACAAGAGCTTTGGAGTCCGGCACAAGCACCTCCAGAAGCTCGTTTGTCCTGTTCTCAATGAACAGTACTCCCTTTTCCGGCGCAGGCGTGACGAACCACGCAGGACACTGGGGCGCCGGAGTTGGCGTCGGCGGCAAGCCACCCGGGCAACCGTATGGAGTGAGGACGCCACCCACATGGGCGTCAGCGATGGCTCCTGAAGTATGACCAACCCACGGGCTATACCCCTCTCGTGCTCGACGGCCTTTGTAGATTTCTGCGAGCATCATTGCGTCAGCTTCAATCGTGAACGAAATGCTGCCGCCCCCCGAGGCGCTTGCAAACGGGAAGACGTAATCACCGGGCGTGAGTTGGAGGGTTATGTACACCGGCACGTCGGACTGCGTGCCTGACAACTGGAAGGGTGAGGGGTAGCCCGGCAGGCTCTCGATGAACGTGGTGTCATTCATCTCGTTAGCGATGAAGAGCACTCCCTTGCCGGGTTGCGGCGCCTGATACCATGCCGGGCAGGCGGGCGCAGCTGCCACCGGCGCGGGCGTGTCGGTGGGGCGACGGGTCGGCGCGCGGGTGGCGGTCGCCGCCGGCTCGGGCGTTGGCGGTTCGGTTGGCGTCGGTGTAGCCGTGCGCGTTGGCGGTGGAGTCGCGGTGTTGGATGCTGTGGACGTCGGTGTTGGCGATGACACAGTCGTTGCCGTGAGCGTGGCGGGCGGCGGTACCGGCGTAGCCGTCTGAGTTGCAGTGGGCGGCTCGCCGGTTGGCGTCGGCGCGACGCTTGCAGTGGGGCTGCATGCGACGACGAGCAGCGCGCAGAGGGCCAGCAGCATGCTGATGATGGCGACGGGGAGGGAAAGGAACGGGCGCATTGTGGGCCTCCTGTTACGAATGTTACCGCAAGTGCGCGGTGTGCGTCAAGGTCTTGACAGCAACCCTCTGCTGTACCGGCAGGCAACAGCATGGCGGTTCTGCATGGTATCTGTCTCCGTGCGCCATACCACTTTTCAGGCTTGCCTCGGATCGGGATAGAATCAATTTAGACTCGCAGTGCAAATCCGATGTCCGGCGACATGGCAACCATCTGTCACGGCAAGCTGGGAGCCGCTACCGAGAACAACGGAATCAGTCACGGAGGGATGCTGTGAAGCGACATGCGCAGATCAATCCGGAAGCATTGGCATGGCTGTTAGCGCCGGACGACCCCGGCGTGCGCTACCTGGCGCTGCGCGACCTGTGCGACCGGCCTGAAGATGACGCGGAACTGGTTTCTGCACGTCGCGAGGCGCATACGCACGGGCCGATCGCGCAGGTGCTGGCGGCGATGCAGCCGGATGGCTATTGGGAGCAGCCCGGCCCCGGCTACCTGCCGAAATACCGCTCGACGGTCTGGGCCGTCTGCCTGCTGGCGCAACTGGGCGCGCGTGTCGACATGGATGTACGCATCGCGACCGCCTGCGCGTACCTCTGCGACCACGCACTGCTGCCGGGCGGGCAGTTCACGTCCAATGGCGCGCCGTCCGGCACGGTGGACTGCCTGCAGGGCAATCTCTACTGGTCGCTGGCTGCACTCGGCTGGTTCGACCCGCGCCTGGATGCCGCGCTGGAGTGGATGGCGCGCACCGTCACCGGCGAGGGTGTCGCGCCGATGGCCGACAAAAAGGCGCCGGTGCGTTACTACGCGGGCAAATGCGGGCCGCAGTTTGCGTGCGGCGCGAATAACAAGCATGCTTGCGCCTGGGGCGCGGCGAAGGTGATGCTGGCGTTTGGCGCGGCGCCGCCGAAGCGGCGCACGCCGCTCGTCAAACGGGCGATCAAGGCCGGTGTCGACTTCCTGTTCAGCGTCGATCCCGCCGATGCGACCTATCCGTCAGGCTGGGCCGCCAAACCGAGCGGTAACTGGTGGAAGTTCGGCTTTCCGTTGTTCTACATCACCGATCTGCTGCAAATCGTCGAGGCACTGGCCGCGCTTGGCTACGCGCGCGACGAGCGCCTCAAACGCGCGCTGGCCGTCGTGCACGAGAAGCAGGATGCGCGGGGCCGCTGGCCGCTTGAGTACGGCTACGCCGGCAAGACCTGGGTGAACTTCGGTGTGATGAAGCAGCCGAACAAGTGGGTCACATTGCGCGCGCTCCGCGCGCTGAAGGCGGCGGGCGGGTAGCGCCACTCGGCGTTAAGGACAGCCCGGCGGCATATACACGGTGGCCGCGCGCTTGCCCCACAGGCCCCAGGTCAACCCAATGCCGTACACCTGCCCTTCCGCCACGTCGACCGTGAAGCCGCCCTGGATCGTCCCGAACTCATAGTGGCCGGGAGACAGTTGCAGGACCAATCGATCGATCTTACCGTCGCGGGCCGGGAGTAACATGTGATCGAGAACGATACCTTGCAAGCCTACAACGGTTATTGCCTGTTGCGAGACGTAGTTTTCGACAATCAATACACCCTTGCCCGGCTGCGGGCGCTGGAACCAGGCCGGGCACTGCGGCGGAGGTGGCGGTGTCGGTGGCGTGTAGCCAGGGCAGGCGGTCGGCGGGGTCAGCCCGTATACCTGCAGCAGGTCTGGCCCCCAGCGTGACTCGGGATGCACGACGACGGCGGATGTGCCGGGGGCGAGGTCCACGACGACTCGCTTGCTGGTCGAGGTTAGGAACTCGTAGTGGCCGGGCGAAAGTGAGATCGCAACAAACCCCGGCAGCTCATTGGCATTGCGCGGCACTTTGGCGACTACCTGGCCGGTGTTTGGCGCGAGCAGATCAAACGATTCGGTGCTCCGGTTCTCGATGGCCAGCACGGCCTTGTCGGGCGCGGGCGTCGCATACCAGGCCGGGCACTGCGGCGGTGGGGTTGGGGTCGGCGGCAGGCCGCCCGGGCAGCCGTACGGGATGTCGAATCGATTTAGGTATGCGTCTGCGCTGAAGGCGGTGACGGGCCGCCACCAGGAGTCTAGCTCCTTCCCCGATGCGCGCAGAAAGACCTGGAGCAGTTGTCTATCGCCGTCGCCAATAATCACCGCGACACTTCGGCCTCCGGCTTCGCTACTGTAGCTGATCTCGTACTGACCCGGCTCCATCTGTAGAGCGTAGCGAATTGGATCGCCCGTCTTGGTTGCGTCGAGTCGCAAAGCTGTCGTGCGTCCAGGCAACCCCTCAAACCACGCGGGAATCTTCATCCCGTTCGCGATGACCAGCAGGCCCTTGCCGGGCTGTGGGGGCTGATACCATGCCGGGCAGGCGGGCGCGGGCGCGGCGGCAACCGGCACGGGTGTGTCGGTGGGCGGGCGGGTGGGCGCGCGCGTGGCGGTTGGCTGCGGTGTTGCGGTCGGCTCAAGCGTTGGCGTGCTGATCGGGGGCACGGCGGTGGGTGTTGCCGATGGCGATGGTGTGGCCGTGGGCGGCAGGGTCGCCGTCGGCGTGGGCGATGGGGTGGCCGTGGGCGCGCTGGTCGGCGTGGGCGGCGCCGAGGTCGCCGTGGCCAGCACAAGTGTCGCCGTCGGTACCGAGAGCGAAGACGGCATGGGGGCCAGCGGCCCGCAGGCAGCCAGTAGTAGAGCTATCATCAGCACAAAAGCTGGGCGCATTGGAAGTTCCTTGCAATTGCTGTAACTTTGCCTGCTAGCGGCCGGCGCAGAAGATTCGGACGCCTCCGCATTGGGCATCCTAAACGAAGAGCGCTTTTTGATCACATCATATGTGAACACTATATGACGATCGCCGCACATTTTCAAGAGCGATTTTGTTAACGCTAGATTACAGGATTGTAACAATTGTGTTACGGTTTATTGGAAGCGGGCCATGGCCGGCCTGGTCCTGCTTGTGGCCGCACGCCAACCGTCCACCCGGAGCTTGTTCCCGGCATGGTCGCTTGTGTGACCTATCGGCATTGAACGGGGCACCTGAAACAAAACAAACGCCTGCGGGATCGTTACCCGCAGGCGTCTAGTCGTCGAGGGGGAGCCAGTCGTGCTACCGCCGGATGATTGGCAGGAACGCCCTTTGGTAACACGACGCCAGTCCGTCGCGGATCTGCTCGCGCAGCAACTCGGCTTTCGTGGCGTTGAATGTGTTGCCGGAGTTGGTGTCGCTGGTCGCGTTGTTGATGAACAGACCGAAGACGTATTGCTTCGACGATGCCGGCCCGGTGCAGAACGGGATCTGCGCCCAGCCGGCGATCGCGATGTGATCGACGTATGTCGCGCACGTGGCGCCGCAGATCTTGTAGTTCCCGGCCTTGTACGCCAGATCCATTCTGCTCATGAACGTCTGTGTCAGCACACCGGGCATACCGGGCGGCGCTTCCTGGTTGATGATCTTCGGGATGTCCGTCGTCCACAGCCCGGTCCAGTCATAGCCCTCTAATTGGTACTCGGCCTTGCCCGCCATGAGGCTGAAGAATGTGGTGCGGTTCGTCGGCGTCAGGAGCGTGCCGTTCGCTACCTTTTCGTACAGCGTGCCGAGGTCATCCAGCGTGGTCTGGTTGGGGATCGGCCCGCCGCAGCCGATGACATGGTTGATGGACGTGCTGTTCATGCCAAATGACTGCGCGTAGCCGATGATGTTGTTCACGCCGAAGGTATCGCTGATTTCGCGGGTGCGCGTGTTGTCGGAATGGCGCATCATCTCGCCGAGCGCGACGGACAACGTCTCCGTGCCGTTCACGGTGTTGCCGGGGCAGGAGCCGCTGAGCGGCGGCTGATAACGATTGACTGAGCCCGACAGGCTGGCCGCGCCGTTCTGGACCTGGCGCATGGCGTACACATGCAGCACGGCCTTGATGGCGCTGGCCGGCTCGAATTGTTTGGCGTCTTCGAGGTTGGCCAGCACCGGGCCATTGACTTCTTTGAGATACAGTCCCTTGACGCCGTCCGTGCCGTTGCGCAGCAACTGGCCGACGCGCGTCGTGACGGCGTTGGCGTTGTTGATCATCACATATGAGTAGCAGCGCCCTCCGCACCCGTCGTATGACATGGCGTCGATGATGCGTGAGCCGTTTTGGGCGTAGTTGTCCAGCAACTGCTGGGCCGTGGAACCGACGTACCACCACCACAGCGGGCAGTCCGTCCCGCATGATGTCATGATCGCGTTGTAACTGCCGTCGGGGTTGCGGTCGAGGTCGATCAACCGCGCGTTGTTACTGTTGATGAAGCTGCTGAGGTTTCCCACCGACTGGCCGACGTACCACCACCAGCCGCTGGCGTCGGCGCCCGTGTTGCTGATCATCACGACGGCGTAGTACGTCTGCGCTCCGACCGTGTAGGCATGCACCTGTACCAGCCGAGCGCTGTTGGCCTGCCATGCGGCGGTCACATTGGCGATCGACTGGTTGTAGTACCACCACCAGGCCTTGGCGTCGGCGCCGGTGTTGCTGACCATCACGGCGGCAAAGTGGATCACGCCACCGCCGCTGTCCCACGCTTTGAGCACCGTCAGGCGCGCATTGTTTGCCGACAGGTGGCTGCTGAGCGTCGCCGCGTCAACGTCCACATACCACCACCATGCCTTGCTGTATGCACCGGTGTTGGCGACATAGGTGACGGTGAATTTGATCGGCGCGGTTGTCGTCTCTACATCGAGATCGACGATGCGCACGTTGTTGGAGCCGTAGTACGCAACGATGTTGGCGACGGTCTGGCCGGAGTAGACCGACCAGCCGGTGGGGGTGCTGTTCTCCCGGTCGTCGACGCCCGCCACGGCGGGCGCTTCGGGCGTTCGGGGTGCGGCAGGCGCGCCGGCGGCGCCGAGCAAACCGGGCAGCATCAGCAACACCAGCAATGGCGAAACGGCATACACGACGAAGAGCGTGAATTTGCGGCGCATGGTCCCCTCCCAGGGCTCATATTCAAACGTGGTCGCAAGCCTGTTCGTGCAAGGCGAAAAGATAAGTAAACCTAAGCGAGAATCAAAACATCGTCAAGCAGCCGGATGATGCGCCAGCAATTCTCATTTTGGAGTCGGCTGCCAATATGCCCCCTCATCCCCTGCCCCTGCTCCCCCGCGCGCGCGGGGGAGCAGGGGAAAAGCTAACGGGGAGGGCAGCGCCACTTTTTCGGCGGGCCAGCTTGCGTGACAAGCGCCTGAGAGCCAGCGCATCGCAAGCGGCATTGGAAAGTACCCGTTGCGCTGATGCGCGCTCGCGAGGTCAGTGAGCACGAAATGCTATTTGACAGTCCGCGCCATATCGGTTATACTAGCGGATATTCGTAAATTCCCTCAGAGCGAGTTCACCATGCACGCATGGACCTGTAAGAGGCGGGGCCTGTAACTCCGCCACCGTCGTCAGCCTAACGAAACTGCCTGCGGGCGGCCCTCTTGGGACCCCGCGAACACATTGCCGACAGACGGCGATGCGCCCCAAGCCGCGCGCATCGAACAGCCGCCCCGCTCTCCTCTCACTCCCGTTCCAAACGCATATCCGTTGTCGCCTCTGCTTGTTTGCGCGCGTGCGCGCCCGGCCGGCGACCGAGTACGCATTACGATCCTGCCGTTAGACTATCCATCTCAAGGAGACCATCCCATGTCCAGTGACGCGCCCGCGCGCAAATTCGGCTTTAGCACCCGGCAACTGCATGCCGGGCAGAAGGCAGACCCCGCGACCAATTCCCGCGCGGTCCCGATCTACCAGACCACGTCCTATGTGTTCAACGATACCGAGCACGCCTCGCGCCTGTTCGCGCTGCAGGAGTTCGGCAACATCTACACGCGCATCATGAACCCGACGAGCGACGTGTTCGAGCAGCGCGTCGCCGACCTCGAAGGCGGCGTCGGCGCGCTGGCGGCTTCGTCGGGCCACGCCGCGCAGACCATGGCGATCCTGACGCTGTGCGGCGCCGGCGACCACATCGTCTCGGCTTCCACGCTGTACGGCGGCACGTACAACCAGTTCGCGTACACGTTCCCGCGCCTGGGCATCGACGTGACGATGGTCGATCCGCGCGACCCGGAGAACTTCCGCAAGGCGGTCCGCCCGAACACCAAGATCATCTATGGCGAGACGCTCGGCAATCCGGGCATCAACGTCTTTCCGTTCGAGGCGGTGGCCAAGATCGCGCGCGAGTTCGCGATTCCGCTGATGATCGACAACACATTCGCCACGCCGTACCTCTGCCGCCCGTTCGAGTGGGGCGCAAACATCGTGGTGCACTCGACGACGAAGTTCATCGGGGGCCACGGCACCTCGATCGGCGGCATGATCGTGGACGGCGGCAACTTCCAGTGGGCGGGCAACCCGCGCTTCGCGAACTTCAACACGCCCGATGACAGCTACCACGGGCTGGTGTACGCCACGCTCGGCGCGCCGGCGTTCATCCTGAAGGCGCGCGTGCAGATCCTGCGCGACATCGGCGCGTGCCAGTCGCCATTCAACTCGTTCCTGTTCCTGCAGGGGCTGGAGACGCTGAGCCTGCGCATGGACCGCCACGTGCAGAACGCGCAGCGCGTGGCCGAGTTCCTGGAGAAGCACCCGAAGGTCAGTTGGGTGAGCTACCCGGGACTGAAGAGCAGTCCGGACTTCGTCGCCGCGCAGAAGTACCTGCCCAAAGGCCCCGGCGCGATCATGGGCTTTGGCGTCAAGGGCGGGCTGGACGCCGGGCGCAAGTTCATCAACAGCCTGAAGCTGTTCAGCCACCTGGCGAACGTGGGCGACTCGAAGAGCCTGGCGATTCACCCGGCCAGCACGACCCACAGCCAGTTGAGCGAGGAGCAGCAGGTGAGCGCCGGCGTCTCGCCGGACTTCGTGCGCCTGAGCATCGGCGTCGAGGACATCGACGACATCCTGTGGGATCTGTCACAGGCGCTCGGCTAGTCATTTTCACTTGACTGTTTTGCAGCGCATTTGCCGTCACGCAACTGCCCAGAGCCAGCAGTCCCCACCCCCCCTCCCCCTCCCCGCAAAGCGGGGAGGGGGAGGCAATAAAGGGGATTAGCGCAGCGGCCTGGCCGCCGCGCTAATCCCCAATGACTATTCCCCCTTCTCCCCCGCATACGGGGGAGAAGGGGCCAGGGGATGAGGGGGTTTATTCCCGGCACCGAGCGCAGAACGCAGTGAATGGTGCATTGGCACTGTGAAACAGCATATGTCCGTGCTAGCGAGCGCCGCGAAGCGTCCGCCGGCACGCCTGAGGTTAGCTTATGCCGGTTAGAATTCCCGATTCGCTGCCCGCGCGCGCTGTGCTGGAAGGCGAGAACATCTTCGTCATGGGCGAACAGCGCGCCTCGCACCAGGATATCCGCCCGCTGCAGGTGGCGATCCTGAACCTGATGCCGACCAAAGTGGCAACCGAGACGCAGTTGCTGCGCCTGCTCGGCAATTCGCCGCTGCAGGTCGAGGCGACGCTGCTGCACATGGACTCGCACGAGTCCCGAAACACGCCGCGCGAGCACCTGCTCGAGCACTACGTCACCTTCGCGGAGGTTAAGGACCAGAAGTTCGACGGCCTGATCATCACGGGCGCGCCGGTGGAGCAGCTGCCGTTCGGGGAGGTCGATTACTGGCCGGAACTGCGCGACGTGATGGACTGGTCGCAGACGAACGTCTTCTCGACGTTCCACATCTGCTGGGGCGCGCAGGCCGGGCTGTACCACCGCTACGGCATCCCGAAGTACTCGCTGGCCGCGAAGATGTTCGGCGTCTTCCCGCACAAGGTGCTGAGCCGCAATGAGAAGCTGCTGCGCGGCTTCGACGACGAGTTCTTCGCGCCGCACTCGCGCCACACCGAGATCCGCCGCGAGGACATCGACCGCGTGCCGGATCTGGCGATCCTGGCGGAGTCGAGCGAGGCGGGCGTGTACATTGTCGCGTCGAAGGACCGGCGCAACATCTATATCACAGGTCACTCGGAGTACGATCCGCTGACGCTCAAAGCGGAGTACGATCGCGATGTGTCCCGTGGCCTGCCGATCAACGTGCCGCGCAACTACTATCCCGACGACGACCCCGCGCGGCCGCCGAGCGTGCACTGGCGCGGGCACGCCCACCTGCTGTACGCCAACTGGCTGAACTATCACGTGTACCAGACGACGCCGTACGACGTGGCGCAGATCCCGCAGGGCGATCCGATTGTGGATAGCGACTGACACGCGGCCATCGGCCGGCATCTCTGACGCCAGCGCGCCCCCCGCACAGGTTATGTGCAAGGGGCGCGCTGCTTTTTCCGTGCGGCCCACAAAAACGCGCCCGGACGCCCGAAGTTCACGAATTGTTGCTGGACGTGTATCTTCCGGCATCGATCGCGCGTTATATTGGCTGTCCGGATGTTGTAGAACACACACAAGCTAAACAACCAGGGAGAGATTCTAATGCATCACAAATTGACTATGTCCGCAATCGGCCTGCTGGCCGCGTTGTTGCTGACGGGCGTTGTCGCGCTCGCAGCGGCCGACGGTAATGCCACTGGCGCGCACCAGACCCAAGTGGGAACGAGCGCGCCGGTCGCCCTGGCCCGCAGCGAAAGCGTGCGCGAGACGGAGTCGCTGACGGGCACGCAAGACATTGATGACACACATGACGACAAGGGTCAGAAGCTTGAAGTCAAGGACGCCGACGACAACGGCGTGGCGCCTGAAGTCGAAGATGCCGACGACAAGAGTCAGAAACTCGAAGTCAAGGACGCCCGGGGCACAACGCCTGAAGTCAAAGACGCCGACGACAAGGGTCAGAAGCTCGAAGTCAAGGATGCCAAGCACACGACGGCTGAAGTCAAGGACGCCGACGACAAGGGTCAGAAGCTCGAAGTCAAGGACGCCAAGCACACGACGCTCGATGTGAAGAACACGAAGGATGACAAGGGCACGTCGCCCGAAATGAAGGACAGCAAGGACGACATGCACCGGGGACCGGAGTCCAAGGGCGAGCCGGAAGGCAAGCACAAGGGCAAGTAGATCAGGCTGCCGACTTGAGTATCGAAAGAAGCAACGCCCCCGACTCAGTTCTGAATCGGGGGCGTTTGTTATTGTGACACAACAATCTCACCACGGAGACACAGAGGCACAGAGAAACGCTGCGTGCAACGACGATCTGGATGTGATACAGTCGCGCCTGGCGTCATTGTGACAGCAGCTTGCCCATAGCGTACTCGTCAACATATGTGCCGCCGACGAGCAGCGAGTGCCGCTTCACCCCTTCGACTTCAAAACCGACCTTCCGGTAGAGCGCGATCCCCCGTTCGTTGTGCGTCATCACGGTGAGCTCCAGACGGTGCAGCGCGTGCGCGCGCGCCCACTGCTCCAGCGCGGCAGACAGCCGCGTGCCGAGCCCCTGCCCGGCGAACGACTGCCGGACGCCGATGACGACATAGGCGCAGTGTCGGTTGCGCCGGTAGTCGCCGCCCATGCCCTCGATGTAGCCGGCGAGACCGTCACTGCTGTCGGCGACCAGAATCGTCTGATTGGGCCGCGCCAGCAGTTCCGAGACGCGCACGCGCTGTTCCTCGGCGGTCGTGGTCCGCTCGCCAGGTTCGAGCATCATGAACTGCGTTTCGGCGTCCAGTTGGAGGCACAGGGCTAGGAACGCAGCGGAATCGTCAACGGTGATGGGGCGGATGGTGATCATGCGCGAAGTATAGCACGCGGGGGTTTTGGAACACGAACGGTACGAAAAGAGGCGAAGGACGCGAAACGGGGCACATGCAATGTGCCCTACGAGTTTTCCGCACGCGCCCAACGCGGACGCAACTATTTCGGCATTTGGTCAAAGAAGGCCACAACACGCCGTGCGTACTCGGCCGGGTACTTGGGGTAGATAGGGGCATGCGCTGGCCGGGCCGCTTCCCAGAATTCAACTGCGGCCGCAGCAGCCCGGAACGCGGCTCAGTGCCGAGGGAGAATCAGTCGGACGCGGCGCCAGCCGCCGCTGCGCCGCCCAGCATGCCGATCCTGCCGGACTGGAATCCTTGCGCCTTGAGCCAGTCGAACGCACCGAGCACGTCGCCGTGCATGCGCGGAGCCGTGCACCGACGCGCCGACTACCTGCTACTCAGGCCCGTTCATGCGGAAGGCAGAAAATCCACCACAAAGCACGAAGACACAAAGACGACCTCGTTGATCTTCTTCGTGCCTTTGTGTCTTTGTGGTGAAGGCCCTTATCAATGGCCGGATTCGAAGGTGGCCCAGCCGTCGACGGCGGGTAGCGGCACCTGCTCGCCCGGCTTGGACTGCGACACGACGGACAGACTGCGCGAGAGCCACTCGAACAGTTCGCTGAACGCCAGGCCCTTGAGCGACAGCGGGGGCCGCAGGGTCGAGAAGCGGCCGAGCGTCTGCACGTTGGCCTTGCGCACGGCAACCGCGTAGAACGACAGGCCCTTACGCGCCTCCTCCTGCTGCACCTGCGCCGCCGCCGACAGCCATTCGTCGGTCGGCTCGCCGTCGCTGATCAGGAACATCCAGGGGCGAAAGTAGTCGATGCCGTTCTGCTTGTAGACCTCTTTGCGTTGGCGCAGCAGCGTGATGCCCTGCCGCACCGCCTCGCCCATCGGCGTGCCGCCGTGCGCGCGCAGCGTCGGCGCGTCGAAGCGGTCCACGGTGACGAAGGCGGCGTTGGCGTCGAAGACGGGCGATTCACTGCCGCTGCGCACATCGAGCGCGCGCGCTGAGCCGCCAAAGGCGACGACCGCCACCTCGACGCGCAGGGACGCCAGCCGGTCGGACTTGAGCGCCTGCTCGAAGGCGCGCAGCCCCTCGTTTAACTCTGCGATCGCGTCACCCTCCATCGAGCCGGACGTGTCGAGCAGCAGCACGACCGCACAGCGCGGCTCGGGATTATCGGCAAACTCGGTCAGGGCCAGTTGCGTGTTGGACATCGTTGCCTCGTCTCCGGTAGTTAGTCCCGATGGGATTGAAGATTCCGCCGGGTCGTCTTGGCGCCTTCACATGATTTTACCACACGGGGGACAACAGGCGAGACAACGGACAGTCAACGGACAAACGGACGATGCGGTGGACGAGACAACAGACGAGACGATGGACAGGCGCCGCGAAGCGTGACCCGGGCTGGACTCACGTGGATTCGCGCTATCCGTGCACAGCAACCCGCCCGTCGCACATGGTCGCTTTTGGGCGTGATTCGGCACGATGTTATAATCCCGCAGGCAAATGCCCGACCAAAATCAATCTGTATCAAGGGAGAAAACGCATGAACCAAAAGATGCTGTTGACGGCCCTGCTTATGCTCGGCCTGCTGATTGCGGCCTGCGGCCCGTCGGCCACGCCAGCCCCGACGACCGCCCCGGCCGCGCCCACCGCTGCGCCGACCAAGCCGGCCGCCGCCGCGACAACGGCCCCCGTCGCCCCGACGGTCGCCCCCGCGGCCGCCGTCACGCTCGACATCTGGTACCCGCTGCCGACCGAAGGCGTCCTGAAGGATGCGATGGACGCGCTGGTCAAGAAGTACAACGACTCGCACCCGAACGCCAAAGTCAACATGGTGCTGACCGGCAACTACGGCGACAACTACACCAAGATCCTGGCGGCCGCCTCGGCCACCGCCCTGCCGGACGCCGCGATGGTCGAGCTGCTGCAGATCCCGATCCTCGCGTCGAAGAATCAGCTCGTCGCGCTGGACGACCTGTCGAAGGACGCCGACTTCAAGTTTGCCGACATGGCCCCGGCGCTGATGGGCAACTCGTACTACAACAGCAAGCTGTACGCGATCCCGTGGCAGCGCAGCACGACGATGATGTTCTACAACCGCGACGCCTTCAAGGCCGCCGGCCTCGATCCGGCCAAGCCGCCCCTCACCTGGGACGAGGCGAAGACGATGGCGCCCAAGCTGCTGGTCAAG
Source organism: Chloroflexota bacterium (assembly GCA_016235055.1). Lineage (NCBI taxonomy): Bacteria > Bacillati > Chloroflexota > Chloroflexota bacterium. Next base: position 25,970 of record JACRMK010000035.1, read on the forward strand.
AGCGGCGACGCCGTGACGATGTGGCCGGTGATGGGCACGCTGGCCGGCGACTGGTTCTTCGAGAACCAACTGCTGGCGTACGGCGGCGCGCTGCTGAGCGCCGACGGCAAGACCGCCACGTACAACAGCGACGCCGCGCTCAAGGGCCTCGCCGTCTGGAACGACATGGCCAAGAAGGACAAGACGCTGTCGATCCGCGGCGGCGCGGAGTTCGGCGCGGTGACGAGCGACTTCATCGCCGGCAAGTCGGCGATGATCATCCACTCGATCTTCTCGCGCGCGGCAATCGAGAACGGCGCGAAGTTCGACTGGGGCGTCGCGGCGGTACCGGGCGGCCCGGCCGGCCCGGTGCTGGACGCCGGCGGCGGCAACTTCGTCATCTTTGCCAAGACCGACCCGGCCAGGCAGAAGGCGGCCTGGGCGTTCATCAAGTGGATGACAAGCCCGGAGAACACGGCGTTCTACGCGATCAAGTCCGGCTACCTGCCGGTGCGCACGAGCGCACTCGACGACGCGCAGATGAAGGAGTACTTCGCCAAAAGCCCGAAGGCGAAGGACGCGATTGACCTGGCCTTCAAGTACGGCAAGGCGCGCGCGATCAACGCGAACTTCGAGAAGGCGATCAACCAGTTCCTGAACCCGGCTCTGCAGGCGATCCTGCTCGGCACCGACGACCCGAAGACCGCGCTCGACGCAGCGGTCAAGAAGTCGAACGAAGAGCTGGCCAAGTAGCCTGCTGAAACCCGCCCGCGCCCCGGCCAATGCATGACCGGGGCGCGGACTTTCTGACACTGCTTCAGACTGATCGCGTTTGTTGAAGTTGTCATGCTGAGCACGGCCAGACCGCGCGCGGTGTGCGATGCGGCATGACGTTTGTTGTACGGGTCGGGCTTGCCCCGACCCAGCGCCGGGCGACCGCAACCCCCCAAAGGGGGCGAACAGGTCGGGGTCGCCCCTACGAGCAATACCGCGAACGTCATGAGTAGCACGGAAACAAGGCGGCTGTGATCCGGTCCGCCACGCGCGCGAAGCATCTGTAGTGAGCCACCTGAGATCCTTCGCGCGCGTAACGCCAATAAACGCGAGGGGCTTTGCCTTCGCGCTCAGATTGACAAGACCCAAAAGGCGCACGCAAGCCGCAACGGTTTAACACCCCTGCCTATGCCCAACCGCCGCCAACTGCGCGAATGGCTGACCGCCTATGCGCTCCTGCTGCCGTCGTTCGCCGGCCTGGCCCTCTTCGTGCTATGGCCGCTGATCGATTCCGGCTACCTCTCGCTGACCGACTGGGACTTCTTCGATGAGCCGAAGTTCATCGGGCTCAAGAACTACCAGAAGATGCTCGATGACGACGTGCTACACCACGTCATCGCCAACACGGCGATTTACACGCTGGCGGTCGTCCTCATCACGCTCGTCCTGGCGCTGGGGCTGGCGGTGTTGCTCAACCGCCCGATGCGCCTGCGCACGCTGGCGCGCACCGTGTTCTTCCTGCCGGTCGTCACAACGCTGGTCGCGATCTCCGGCCTCTGGCTGTTCATCTACACGCCCGACTTCGGGCTGATGACCTACCTGCTGCGGCTGGCCGGCCAGTCCGGGCAGGCCTGGATGAACCAGCCGAGCACGGCGCTGTGGGCGATCATCCTGATGATGATCTGGCAGGGGCTCGGCTACGACATCATCATCCTGCTCGGCGGGCTCGGCAATATCCGCGAGGACCTGTACGAGGCGGCCGCGCTCGACGGCGCGTCGCGCTGGACGCTGTTCCGGCACATCACGCTGCCGCTGCTGTCGCCAACGCTCGTCTTCTTAATCATCGTCTCGACGATCCAGGCGTTCCGCGTCTTCGATCCGGTGTATGTCATGTCGGGCGGGCTGGGCGGCCCGGCCAACAGTACGGCGACGCTCGTGTTCTATCTCTACAAGCAGGCGTTCGCCAACCTGGACGGCGGCTACGCCTCGGCCATCGCGTACCTGATCGTCGGCATCGCGCTGGCGCTGACGATCATTCAACTGAACATCTCGAAGCGCTGGGTGACCTACCAATGAACGCCGGAGCCCGCTCACCGCTGTGGGAACGCGCCGTCGTGTACGTCATCGTCTTCGGCGCGGCATTCATCGTCGTGCTGCCGTACGTCTGGATGGTGCTGGCGGCGTTCAAGACGCCGGAGGAGATCCACCACTACCCGCCGGCGATCCTGCCCGCCGAATGGCGCTGGCAGAACTTCATCGACGCGTGGGGCAAGGCGCCGTTCGGCACCTTCTTCGTGAATAGCGTGATCGTGACCGGCGCGATCGTGATCATCCAGGTGACGACCAGCACGCTGGCCGCGTACGCCTTCGCGCGCTTCCAGTTCCCGCTGAAGAATGCGCTGTTCCTCTGCTATCTGCTGATCCTGATGGTGCCGTCGCAGGTGACGCTGATCCCGAACTATGTAACGATCCGCGTGCTCGGCCTGCTGGAGAAGCAGGACCAGTTGAAAGCGTACGCCGCGCTGATCCTGCCGTTCCTGGCCAGCGGCTTCGGCACGTTCCTGATCCGCCAGCAGTTCATGACGATCCCGCACGATCTGATCGAAGCGGCGATCATCGACGGCGCCGGCACGCTGCGCATCCTGCGCTCGATCATGGTGCCGCTCTCGCGCGCGTCGATCGCGACGTTCGCGCTGCTGGCCGCGATGTGGCACTGGAACGACTTCTTCTGGCCGCTGATCGTGACCAACCAGCTATCGACGCGCACGATGCCGCTGGGCCTGGCGGTCTTCACGCAGGGCGAGGCGGGCACCGAGTGGCATCTGCTGATGGCGGCGGCGATCTTCACGGCGCTGCCGATCGTGGTGCTGTTCCTGATCGCGCAGAAACAGTTCGTGCAGGGCATCGCGAACGTGGGCGTGAAGGGGTAGCAAGCGAAGGCAGAACAACTGAAACACAAAGCCACCAAGGCACCAAGCGAGTCATTGCTTGGTGCCTTTGGTTTTATCTGCGCCCGCCCGCGTGACGCTGTGTGTCAGCGCGAGATCGTGCAGTCGGCCACGGCGGTGGCCAACGCGACGACGATGCGGTTGGCCGATGGCATGGGCGTGAGCGCGACGGTGCTGACCGGCTCGGCGAGCGCGACGGGCGACGTGGTGACGCCGCCGGTGTTGAGCGGGCTGACTGCCGATCACATCTACCGACTGGTGATCCAGTTCACGGCGGGCGGGAATACGTTTCAGGCGGTGGTCGAGGTGGCGAGGGAGGAGTAGGCAGGAGACTGGAAATGCAAACCGCCGGCTGCTATCTTGCCAGCAGCCGGCGGGGGTGTTCCGTGCGTGAGTGGCGCGGCTATAGAAGCGCAGGCTGATGCACTTCCAATCTCTTGGGGTACCACAGTCCGACTATGGTAAATGTCTGCGGATAGTTGTGAATGTTGCCAACGAAGAATCGCGTGTCTTTGTCGCCTGCGCAAACATCGTTAGCCAACTTGTCCACAACCACCTGTGCCGCTTCTGTTTGGGATCGGCCGCCGGTGCGTGAGTTGAAGTACAAGGCGTCGACTTCCCAATCACGAATACTGAAGTCATGCTCGATGTTGCAGCGTTTGTCATTGCATCTGAACTTGACCTTGAAGCGAAACTCGGGGGGCCTCAGTGGTTTAACCTCGTCATTTTCACGGTCCATGTCCAAAGCCATTTGTGCAAGTGTGGCGGTGTAGTCATCCCAATAGCGTTGGCGCTCATCTTCCGAGACGCGCTCAGAGGTGACGCGAATTACGTTTGGCTGAATTATGCCAAGCGAGGTTCCGTCTTCCTGTTGTTTCTGCTGAATGTCCTCAATGGACGAGAATATATTGTTCTCGTCCATAATCCATTGTGCTCGCTGCTGCCAGTTTCCGGGTTGAGGGGGAATGACTTCCCCAACCGTAATTGCGTCGTAGTTGATGCGGTAGCTTTCTGGTCGCGGGTCTTGCGACGCCTTGACGATGGGCGCTTCAATCCACTGATACTTCTTGAAAACCCTTTCCTCGTTCATTAATCGGAGTGGAATGGGATAGAGACGGATCAGTCGTTTTGTGTCCGCGAGCACTCCGCCTGTGCATACTATTTCACGATACGTTTTGCTGAGTTCGGGGCGAGTTTTGCCCCAGATCAGAATCCGGCGACGCTCCCAGCCAGTATTCATTTGAGTCTCCTTCGTTGGTGGCTTTATTCCACCTCGATTACGTTGATGTTGCGAACCTGCTTAGCCAATTGGCCGAGCAGGATGCTGCGATGGCAATCGACGTTGTTCCTCTCATAACACAGAATGGCGACGGTTTTCCCTGACACCTCCTTTGCCAGCGCGCTAATAACAGTCGGGTGTTGGCGCAGGTGCTTTGCGTACAGCGACAGGCATCGCGCGCGATCGGCTTTCAATTTGTGATATGGATTGCCTGCGCCTACCATGTGACAATACTCGATGCCCGCCTCGGCAAGCTTTGTCCCTAAACGTCGTTTGTTGTACTCCGGACGCCTGGATACTGGGGCTTGGCGGATATCGATGAGCTCCGACACGCACTTTCGTAGCAGTTCTTCTATCAACTCATCCACTTTGCGCCGTTCGTATCCTATGCTGACGATTGATGTGATCATGGTCTGATTATAGCGCACGGGTTAGTATCGCCGCCCGCTCCAGGATCAGGGCCAGCAGGCGCGCTAGGATGTCGTTGTCGGTGACGCCGGCGGGCCAGCCGTAGGCGGCGATCACGGCGGCGTCAGATGTCGAGGCGCGACTGGTTGCCCGGCTGATTGTCCGCGCGCTGCGCCTGCCGGAACGTACCGTAGGGAGGGGGAGTGCGGAACGCCTGGCCATGCAGCAACTGCTCGACCGTGAGCACCTGGATGCGCGGGAACTCGCCCCAGGCGGCCGACTTGTAGATACCGGCGCCGGAGGCTTCGCTGAGCATGTCGCGCGTCGGCGATTCGAGCGTGACGAATAACCCGATCGCGGCGCCCTCGCGGTCGACGGTGCCGACCAGGTCGCGCACGTCGCCGCTCTTCACCTTGCCGCTTTTGACCTGCACGAGTATCTGCCGCGGCTTGCCGGCTTCCTCGATGAACGTCAGCATGCCGTCTACGCCCTTGTCGCTGCCCTTCTTCCCGGACTTCGCGCCGGCCGCGCCGCCGAGTGGGCGGGCGTTGACCAGCGAGAGCGCCCACCACTGGAACTGATAGCGGTCGTCGTGCGCCAGTTGGCGGGCGTCCTCGACATCTTCGGGCTCGCCGATCACGGCGTAGTCCTTGCGCTCCTCTAGTTGGTAGCTGTCTTTAAGTCGGTACTTCATTAACGCGATCGACAAGTGTGTGATATCAATGCCGATCCAGCGCCGGTTGAGCTTCTGCGCGGCGGCGACTGCCGTTCCGCAACCGCAGAACGGGTCGAGCACGACGTCGCCTTCGTCACTACTTGTCTTGATGATGCGTTCAAGCAAATCTAACGGTTTTTGTGTTGGGTATCCCAATCGCTCGGGGCTAGTCCCGCCAATCAACGGAATATCAGTCCATACATCTTGAACCGGCACCCCTGGTAACTCTTCCAAGTAATTCTTTAGCCTAAGTCGCCCACTGACCTTGCCGGGATAATGTAGCCGACCTTCCTTGTCGAGTTGCTCCATTCGTTCTCGCGTATACTTCCAGCCATTTGGAGGCGGCTGGTATGTTATGCCATTGGATGCCTTAAATGTATACGTCAGATTTGGTCTAGGATTTGGGCTAGCAAGGTTTTGCTCGGACCAACGCCTGCCGTCGGGATCTGCAAATCGGAATCTCTCCTCAATATAGGAAGTGTCATACTCTTGATACTGTTTGTTGAATACGCGCGGCTGGCCTTTCGCAAAATACAGAATGACGTCGTGGACTGCTCCGAAGCCTTTGGAGTCATTATGTGCGCCGTATCGCTTCCAGATGATTTCAGACTGGAAAAAGACAGGGCCAAAGATCGCATCCATCACGATCTTCAGATAGTGGCTTGCGGTTGGGTCACAGTGCAAATAGATGGCCCCACCAGGCTTGAGTACTCGGTGAAGTTCAATGAGGCGCGCGGCCATCATGACGAGGTAGGCCATCATCTGGTTGGCACCGATTGCCTGGCGAAGCGCGCCAATCAGCGTTCCGACGTTGCCGCCGGCACTGGTGACCAGTTCGTTGAAGACGTGCTCAGTCTCGTCGTTCCAGTGCCAGGTGTCGGCAAAGGCCTCGATCTGAGACTCGGCTTCGTGTCCGCTCTCGTCCTTGAACAGGACGTTGTACGAGCGATTGGAGTTGAACGGCGGATCGAGATAGATCAGGTCAACGCTGGCATCGGCGATGTGATCGCGCAGAATCGGCAAGTTGTCGCCGTAGAACAGCGTGTTGCTGGTGAGCGGTGCGGGCATGGTAGGTCAGCGAGGAATGGCGATCAGGATGCTGTCCGCATCCTGATCGAGCGCCGGATGCACATCATAGCGGAATGCGCCGTCATCCACGGTCGGACCGGAGGTCATGATTGAGACCGACTGCTTGCCGCCTTCCAGGACAAGTCGCAATGTGGCGTGGTCGGTTGGAATGACCGGCACTCTGAGGCTGACCCTCAGGCTTCCGTGCAATTCGGTGAGTATGTCCGGGCTATGCTTGATTATGAGCGCGTATTGCGCCTTGGCGATTTCGCGGCCATCGCGCTGGAGGGAGCCGGTGCCGACATAGCGTTTCAACACGATGCCTCCGGGTATAGCGAAGTGCGGCTGGCGTGGCATGGCGTCCACATTCTAGCCGCATAACAGACTGGCGGAATTGTACGCTAAAGGGGGGCGAGAATCAAGCGGGCGAGTTACCTAGCCTAATATCTTACCGAGCGAGGCATCGTTGCCTAATTAGGAAATCTTACCCGGTAGTGCGTAGATTCACGCATGCCATTTCATGTGCGGAGGCCATGCGTGAATCATTCCAAACCATCAGTCAAGTATCCGAGGCATCGTTGCCTAATTAGGAAATCTTACCCGGTAGTGCGTAGATTCACGCATGCCATTTCATGTGCGGAGGCCATGCGTGAATCATTCCAAACCATCAGTCAAGTATCTGGCATCTTTGCAGAAGCGCTATCGGCGTGGCGATCGGTCAGCGCGCAGCCAGATCCTGGACGAGTTTGTTGCCACCAGCCACTACCATCGCAAGTATGCGATTGCCTTGTTGCGCGGCCAGCGCCAGCGCACAGCACACGCCAGGCCGCATAGACGTGCGGCCACCTACACGCCCGAAGATCAACAGGCTGTGCGTCAGTTAGCCGAGTTGTTCGACCAAATCGGGTCCAAGCGCCTGCGGGTAGCGCTGGATGATAACTTGCCGGCTTTGCGGGCCAATGGATTCCTGGCCGTGAGTGAAACCTGCTATGCACATCTGCGCACGGTCAGTCCGGCCACCATGGATAAGCTGCGCGCGCATGATCCGCGGCGCGTCGGTGTGCGCCGGAGCCTCACCAAACCGGGCAGCCTGCTTAAGCACCAGATACCGATCCGCACCTTTGCGGATTGGAACAACAAGCAGGTCGGCTTCATGGAGATGGACCTGGTTGATCATTCCGGAGGCCGCGCAGAAGGCGATTTCGCGCAGACGCTCAACATGACCGATGTGCTCAGTGGATGGACCGAGATGCGCGCCGTGCCCAACAAGGCGCAGAAACATGTCTTCAACGCACTCAAACATATCCGCGCGCGCCTGCCCTTTGGGTTGAAAGGCATCGACTCGGACAACGGCTCCGAGTTTATCAACAACCAACTCTATCGTTACTGCCTGGCCGAACACCTGACGTTCACGCGCGGACGGTCGGGACGCAAGAACGACAATGCCTACGTCGAACAAAAGAACTGGTCGGTGGTGCGGCGACTGGTCGGCTACGATCGCTATGATCGCGTCACCCAGGTCCAGTTACTCAACCGTTTGTACGACGTCTATCGTCTGTACGTTAATCACTTTCTGCCGATCATGAAGTTGCAACGCAAGACGCGCATGGGCAGTCGCACACGCAAGATCTATGACGCGCCGCAGACACCCTACGCACGCCTGCTGGCTTCCGACGCGCTATCCCCCACGGCGAAACAAGCGCTGCGCAAACAGCATGCCCAGTTGGATGTCGTCCAGTTGCATCGCACCGTCCTTGAACTGCTGCACGAACTCAAACCATCACCGCTGCGGTAAGGTTTTGTGGCTAGGCCACGAATCAGCTGAAAGTAAGATTTTTATATTAGGCTACACGCTAGTATTGCTTCGCCCCCTGCTGAGGCTCACGATGACAGCGCTTTGTGGTCGGATATTTGTGTATACCGTTTTTCGCATAGAACGCGACAGCCTTGGTCAAGTGAATTGGTATGAAAAAGCAAGCGCCCACTCAGACTGGACACACTCCAATATCTGAGCAGGCGCCGTATGTTGTGGTCTTGGCTGGTTCCAGGAAGATACTGCGATGCTGGCTATTTTCGCATCGGCAGTCCGGATCAGGTCAATACTATATAGTCGAGCTCGATTCTGCGCTAAACCACGTCCGCTTGATCCACAGCGAGACGTACACCAGCCCGATCAGCACCGGCACCTCGATCAGCGGGCCGATCACGGTCGCCAGCGCTTCCTGCGAGGCGATCGTAAATGTGCCGATGGCCACCGCAATCGCCAGCTCGAAGTTGTTGCTCGCCGCCGTAAACGACTGCGTCGCCGCCAGTTCGTACGGGAACTTGCGCCAGAGCGACAGGCCGAACGACACGAAGAACATGATGATGAAGTAGACGACCAGCGGGACGGCGACACGCAGCACGTCAAGCGGCGCGGCCAGAATCTTGTCGCCCTGCATCGAGAACATGACGACGATGGTAAACAGCAGGCCGACCAGCGCTGTCGGTCCCAGGCGTGGCATCAACTGCGTCTCGTACCAGACCAGGCCGCGCCGGCGGATCAGCACGAAGCGCGTCGCGATGCCCGCCGCGAGCGGGATGCCAAGGAAGATGAGTACGCTCTGCGCGATGTCCCACATGCCGATGCTGACCGCCGTGCCGGCCATGCCAAACCAGCCGGGGACGACGACCAGGAACAGGTAGGCCAGCGGGCTGTACATAACGATCTGGAAGACACTGTTGAGTGCGACCAGCGCAGCGCAGTATTCGCTATCGCCGCCGGCCAGCATATTCCAGATCAGCACCATCGCGATGCAGCGGGCCAGGCCGACGATGATCAACCCGGTACGGTAGTGCGGCAGGTCGGGCAAAAGCAACCAGGCCAGCACGAACATGATGATCGGCCCGATGATCCAGTTGAGCGCCAGGGAGACGCCGAACTGCTCCCACGCCTGCGCGACCTTCCCCAACTCCTCGTACTTCACCTTCGCGAGCACCGGGTACATCATCCAGAGCAGACCGACCGCAATCGGCAGCGAGACGGTGCCGACGGACAGCGCGTTGAACGCGTCTTTGACGCCCGGCCAGAGCGCGCCGAGCAGAATGCCCAGCGCCATGGCGGCGAAGATCCACAGTGGCAGGAAGCGGTCGAGCAGGGAGAGTTGCTGCAATACTCCGCCTGATGAAGCTTGCCGGGCGGCAGGATATTCATTCATTTTGTTCGGTTGCCTCGCCGATCATTGATCAACTAGAAGATGTATGGGCTATGAACTCACTCGCGCGTTGCGCTCGTTGACGCGCTGGCCAGCCATGCAGCTACCTCGCCTTCGCCCGGAATACGCCCCGCGCAGAACAGTTTCTCATCAATGACGAGTCCGGGGGTTGACAACACGCCGTACTTCATGATTTCAGCATAGTCGGTTACTTTGACAACTTGGGCTGCTAAACCAAGCCGGGTGACGGCCTGCCGGGCTACCGCTTCCACCTTCTTGCAGTTGGCGCAGCCGGAGCCAAGGACTTTGATGGTCAGCATAGATGCTCCTTTTTTCATCGAAAAATAGTCGCGTTATACTATTTCAACTTGGCCATGTCCTCATAGCGATTGCGCAAGTGCAACTGCCGCCCCCTCATCCCCTGGCCCCTTCTCCCCCGCGCGCGGGGGAGAAGGGGAAAAACTAACGGGGATTGGCGCGGCGGCGTAGCCGCCGCGCCAATCCCCGGAGACTTGCTCCCCCACCCAGCGAAGCTGGGAGGGGGCTGGGGGGAGGGCAGAATTTGGCGGTGTGCCGTGTGCTCATGCGACATGCACATGGGGACATTTCCAATTTGAAACAGTATTAGCCAGATGCGCTTAGCCGTATAACGCATTGAACAGATACCCTGTGATGACAATCGCCAGCGCGATGACGGCGACGAATGTGGCAATCAACTGGGGTTTCAGCACGCGCCGCAGGATGATCATCTCCGGCAGGCTTAACCCGATGACCGACATCATGAACGCGAGCACCGTGCCCAGCCCCGCACCTTTTTCCATCAACGCACTGACGATCGGGATGATGCCAGCCGCGTTCGAGTAGAGTGGAATGCCTAGCAAGACGGCCGCTGGAACTGACCACCAGGCCTGCGTTCCCATGATGCCGGCCAGCGCGCTTTCCGGCACGTAACCGTGGATGCCGGCGCCAACCGCAATGCCGACAACCACATACACCCAGACCTTGCCGACGATCTCCCGAACGGCTTGCCAGGATCGCTCAATGCGCTGCGGGGCGCCAAGGTGCTCTTCCACGCCCCCGCCGCTCTGTATCGACCAGACGAAGTCCTCGACATAGCGCTCCATCTTTAAGCGTCCGATAACTATCCCTGCGGTAATAGCAATCGCAAGTCCTGACGCGATGTAGAGCGCGGTAACCTGCCAGCCGAACAGCCCGAAGAGCAAGACGACAGCCACTTCATTGATGGTCGGCGCGGCAATCAAAAACGAGAAGGTCACGCCCAATGGAATGCCCGACTCGACGAATCCAATGAACAGGGGCACCGCCGAACAGGAACAGAATGGCGTTACGATACCGAGCAATGCAGCGAGCACATTGCCGATACCTTCACGCCTGCCGCCAAGCAACGCGCGCGTGCGCTCCGGACTGAAGAACGTGCGAATAAGCGAGACGAGGAATACCATGCCTGACAGCAGCCACAAGATCTTCGGCACATCGTACAAGAAGAACGCGACGGCCTGCCCGAGTTGCGAGTCGCGGGAGAGCGCCAGCATGCCATAGGCTATCCAGTTTGCCAGGAGCTCAATACTGCTGTAGGTGGCCCACCAAAGTACAGCGGCGAGGATCAAGACCAGGTAAGTCCGCCACGCCGCGCCTGGCGCGGCGTGCAGCTTGACCACAGAAGCAAGATTCACCGTGCCCCCCCAAGACGTGTTCTCATGCCACCGCTGTGACCTCGCGGATCCATTCGCGCACCTGCGCTTTGGTCGGCAATTCCGTGCCGCCGGACCAGACCAGTTGCTCGTTGATAACCAGCCCGGGCGGCTCGCCCGTCAGGTAGCGCTCCATTTGCCGTTCCGCCGCGACCTTCTCGACGATCGCGTCGCGGATTCCCATCTCCGCCAACACCTGCATCACGAGCAGTTCGAGTTTCAGGCAGTTGGCGCAACTCGGGCCGAGAATCTTGACGTTCATCGCAAGCTCTTTTCTGTTAAACCGATGTGCAGCGCGGGCACGGGCACTTGTCCAGCGCACGCGGGCTGATTCGCACATCACGGAATGCTTCTGCATGCCCAATGATTTCGCCTACGGTGTCGAGCAATAAGAACACGCGCGGATCACGGATGCGATAATAGATCCTCACTCCTTCTCGATAATCTGCCACCAGACCCGCGTCGCGCAAGTACGCGAGTTGCTGCGATACATAGGGTTGCCGCTGGTCAAGCAGCGCGGTCAGGTGACAGACGCATTGCGCGTTGTCACGCAGCGCCACCAGCAGGCGCAGACGCTCGGGATGAGCCAGCACTTTGAGCAAATTGGCGGGCCGTACCAGCTTGTCAATCTTGGATTGCATGTTCATTCAATTTTCTGAATATAGTGACGGAAAATAAACGGCGGACAATCCGCTACAATAAATCTATCACGGAGTGCTTGCGTCTTATAGTGATAAGCGTCCCGGGATTAGCAGGCTAATTGTCACGCGGAGCGTCCATCGATTGACTGCCCAGCCGCCCGCTCAATCACTGACTGGGGCTACTTTTGCCCGGGCGCTGACCATTCTCTCGCTGGATCACGGCGAGCAACAACTGGATGCGCACCTGAAGCTGTTGGGCGGTCTGTACGAACGCACGGCGGCGCTCAGGCTCGGACTCAAGCGCGGACGGGTCCGCGAAGCTCCAGTGGATGCGCTCCGGGTCGCCGGGGAAGATGGGACAGCTTTCGCGCGCGCGGTCGCACACGGTGATCACATAGTCGAACCGCTGGCCGATAAACTCGGTGCTGGATTTCGAGCGCAGACCGCTGGTTTCAATGCCCATCGCGCGGAGCGTTTCAATACTGAGCGGGTGGACGCGCGACGGCTCGCTGCCCGCGCTGATGACGTCAACTCGCTCACTACCCAGGTGGCGCAGGATGGCCTCCGCCATCTGTGAACGCGCGCTGTTGTGGGTGCAGAGGAACAGCACGCGCGCGCGCCGCGTGAGATGCGCATCCGCCGCGATGGGCGCAGCATTCGCGTTGAGCGAGGGGTGGAGCGCATCGCCGCTGGCCGCCAGCAGTACGCGCAGGTGCCCCAGGTCCGCGCTGTAGTAGACGGCGCGGCTGTCGGCGCTGCTGCGCCGCTCGGTAACCAGGCCGTGGGCTTTCAGACGCTTGAGGTGATACGACACCAGGTTGATCGGGCGTCCAACCACCCGAACAAGTTCGTGGACACGCCGGTCGCTGCGCGCCAGCGCGGTCAGAATCTGCCAGCGGATTTGATGATCCAGCAGGGTCAGGACGGGCGGGAGTGCGGTTGTCGCGCGCATCGCGGGATTCTCCAAGTCAAAATATATTTCAATTTGGTTTGAAGTAACTTTACAACCGTACGCATCACTCGTCAAGCGCGCTAAACGGTACGGGGCATACCGGCCTTACGCCCTCCGACAGTTTCGAGCACGCCACGAGCCGTTTGTTGGGATTTGGAAGTTGGGGCTTGGGAGCTTGTCGTTGGGTATACCGCAAAAGTGTCGGGATCGCACGGCCAGCCAGACTGTCATTCCGGCACGTTTTTGGCCGGAATCCACTTAAACCGCGCGCCACAAAAGCCTTAGATTCCGGTGGGAGTGGATGCCGGCTAACTACTTGCCGGCATGACGATCTACGGCATCTCCGACAGTTCAACGGTATACCCTTTGTCGTCAGCAGTTCTCAATTTGGCTTTGGCTGATACTTTCCAATGCCGGCTTGTCATGTGGTGGTGCTCGGCGCTTATCGCGCAAGCCGATTCGACGAGTACGCCGTGCTGCCCTCCCCCCGACCCCCTCCCAACGAAGTTGGGAGGGGGAGCGATTCGATGGGGAGGTGCGCGGCGGCGCAGCCGCCGCGCACCTCCCCGTTAGCTTTTCCCCTTCTCCCCCGCGCGTGGGGGGAGAAGGGGCCAGGGGGTAACCTGGTGGACAGACTCCAAAATGAGAATTGCTGCTTTGTCGTTCCAGTGCTTGCTCTCCCCCGACGCGCGGCTTATAATGAATGTCGCATGCGGCATTACGCCGCGTATCCTCCTCACGACGAGGCACAGCATGACAGAAACGATGCGGGCGATCTTCAAGACGCACGCGGGCCGCGGGCTCGAAATGCGCGAAACGCCCATTCCGCAGGCCGGTCCCAACGATGTGCTGATCAAGGTCAAAGCGACATCGATTTGCGGCACCGACCTGCATATTTATAACTGGGATCCATGGGCGGCCGGCCGCCTGAAACCGCCGCTGATTGTCGGTCACGAGCTATGCGGCGAGGTGGTTGAGGTCGGCAGCCAGGTCGCGACACACAAGCCGGGCGACTTCGTCTCGGCGGAGAGCCACATCGTCTGCGGGTATTGCGACCTGTGCCGCACCGGCAACGGGCACATTTGCCGCAACACCAAGATCATCGGCGTCGACCGCGACGGCTGCTGGGCCGACTACGTCGCGCTGCCGGCCGTCAACGCGTGGATCAACCCGCCGGACTACCCGGTGGACTTCGCCGTGCTGGAGGAAAACCTGGGCAACGCCGTACATACGGCGTTCGCGGTGGACCTGCGCGCAATGAAGGTGCTGGTGACCGGCTGCGGCCCGGTCGGGCTGATGACGATCCTGGTGGCGAAAGCGATCGGCGCGCGGGCGGTCTACGCGACCGACGTCAGCCCGTACCGGCTGGCGCTGGCGAAGCAGTGCGGCGCCGATGTGACGCTGAATCCGAAGACAGAAAACATCGTGGACAGCGTGCGCGACCTGACGCGCGGCGAAGGCGTAGACGTGCTGCTGGAGATGAGCGGCGCGCCGTCGGCGATCACACAAGGGTTCACGGTGCTTAAATTCGGCGGCAAAGCGGCCCTACTGGGACTGCCGTCCGCGCCAATCGAGTTCGATTTGTCAAACCTGGTCATCTTCAAGGGCGCGACGGTGGTTGGCGTGGTCGGGCGCGAACTGTGGCAGACCTGGTACCAGATGCGCGGGTTGCTGCGCTCGAACGCGATCGACCTGAAGCCGATCGTCACGCACCATTACCGGCTCGACGAGTTCGAGCAGGCGGTCGCGACGATGGCGAGCGGCGAGAGCGGCAAAGTAGTGATGAAGCCATAGAACTAACCGCAAAGCGCGCAAAGAACGCAAAGAAAACCAAGGCTGTCCTTCGCGCCCTTTGCGTCCTTTGCGGTGCAATAAGGAGAACCATGAGCGACAAACTGGCCTGGGTGCGCGAGGAGATCGCCGCGCTGAAGGCACAGGGGCTGTACAGCAATGTCCGCACGATCTCGTCGCCGCAGGGCGCGACGATCATCGTCGAGGGCCGGCCGGTCCTCAACTTCTGCTCGAACAACTACCTCGGGCTGGCGAACGATGACCGGCTGAAGGCGGCCGCGACGGCGGCGGTGCAGGCGTGGGGCGTGGGCCCCGGCGCGGTGCGCACGATCGCCGGGACGACCGACCTGCACGTAAAACTGGAGCGGCGGCTGGCTGAGTTCAAGGGCGCCGAGTCGGCGATCACGTTCCAGTCGGGCTACACGGCGAACCTGGCAACGATCGCCGGTCTGCTGGCGAAAGAGGACGTCGTCTTCTCCGACGAGCTGAATCACGCGAGCATCATCGACGGCTGCCGGCTGTCGGGCGCGCGCATCGCGCGCTACAAGCACAACGACGCAGCCGACCTGCGGCGCGTGATCCGTGAAACGACTGACTACCGGCGCGGTATGATCATCAGCGACGGCGTGTTCAGCATGGACGGCGACCTGGCGCCGCTGCCGGCGCTGGTCGAGGTGGCCGAGGAGTTCAACCTGCTGCTGATGGTGGACGACGCGCACGGCGAGGGCGTGGTCGGGCATGGCGGGCGCGGCGCCGTTGACCACTTCGGCATGCAGGGACGCGTGGACATCGAGATCGGCACCATGAGCAAGGCGTTCGGCGTGATGGGCGGCTACGCGGCCGGGCGCGCGGAGATCACCGAGTGGCTGCGCCAGCGCGGGCGCGCATTCCTGTTCTCATCGGCGCCGACGGCGGCGGACGTGGCGGCGTGCCTCGCGGCCGTGGATATTCTCGAAGGCTCGACGGTGCTGGTGGACCGCCTATGGGAGAACGCGCGGCTGTTCAAGGCGGCGATGAAGAAGATCGGGTTCGACACCGGCGTGAGCGAGACGCCGATCACGCCGGTGATGCTGGGCGAGGCGCCGCTGGCGCAGCAGTTCTCCCGGCGGCTATTCGAACTGGGCGTGTTTGCGACCGCGATCGGCTTCCCGACGGTGCCGCGTGGCAAGGCGCGCATCCGCGTGATGGTCAGCGCGGCGCACAGCCAGGACGACCTGGAGCGCGGGCTGGCGGTGTTCGAGCAGGCGGGCAAGGAACTGGGCGTGGTGAAGTAGCGGGCACGCTGAATAATACTGTTTCCAGTTAGCTGCGTCCTCAACTGTCATGTTGAGCGCGAAGACAAGTCCATTGTCCTATGAGCACGCTAGGCGCGCGAAACATCTGAAGTGCTGCCTTTGTGATGCCTAGCGCGCGAAGCGTGTGCTAAGCGCAAGTCGGACCTTCGCGCTCGGCTTGACAACTATAGGGCGCAAGCAGCTTGAATCAGTACAACACGAGAAACGCCTTTCCGGGTTTGATCCCAGCAGGGCGTTTTGGGTTGGCGGGACGCTCAGGTCCTTCGCGCGCGAGGCGTAACCGGCAATACTGCGCCTTGCGTTCGCGCTCAGGACGACAAGAAGAGGGCGGCTCGCGAGCCGCCCCTACTTTGGAAATCTACGCCGTTTTGACGGCGGCCGCAGACTGCAGGCCGAGCTCTTCGACGCTTGCCTGGCGCATGAGATACTTCTGCACCTTGCCGGTGACGGTCATCGGGAAGGCGTCTACGAACTTCACGTAGCGCGGGATCTTGTAGTGCGCGATCTTGCCGCGGCAGAACTCGCGGATATCGTCGGCGGTGGCGGTGCTGCCATCGCGCAGCTTCACCCAGGCCATGATCTCCTCGCCGTATTTCACATCCGGCACGCCAATCACTTGCACATCCTGCACGGCGGCGTTGGTGTACAGGAACTCCTCGATCTCGCGCGGGTAGACGTTCTCGCCGCCGCGAATGATCATGTCCTTGATGCGTCCGACGATGTTGACGTAGCCCTCGTCGTCCATCGTTGCCAGGTCGCCGGTGTGCATCCAGCGCGCCGTGTCGATCGACTGGCGCGTGGCGTCCGGGTTGTTCCAGTAGCTGAGCATGATGCTGTAGCCGCGCGTGCAAAGCTCGCCCGTTTCTCCGACCGGCACGACCTGCCCGGTGCCGGGGTCGATGATCTTGACCTCGACGTGCGGGTGTACCTGCCCGACGGTGCCGACCTGCTTCGCCAGCGGCGTGCCGATGCGCGTCTGGAAGCTGACCGGGCTTGTCTCGGTCATGCCGTAGCAGATCTCGACCTCGGTCATGTGCATGAGCGACTGGACCTGCTTCATGACCTCGACCGGACAGGGCGAGCCGGCCATGACGCCGGTACGCAGCGAGGTTAGGTCGTAGCGGCCAATGTCGGGGTGATTCAATTCGGCAATGAACATGGTCGGCACGCCGTAGAGCGCGGTCGCCTTCTCGGCCTGCACCGCCTCCAGCACCGCCTGCGGGTCGAAGCCGTCGCTCGGGTAGATCATCGCCGCGCCGTGCGTGACACAGCCGAGATTGCCCATGACCATGCCAAAGCAGTGATAGAGTGGCACGGGGATGACCAGCCGGTCGCGATCGCTGAAGCGCATCGTCTCGGCGACGAAGTAGCCGTTGTTGAGGATGTTGTGATGGCTGAGTGTCGCGCCCTTCGGGTAGCCGGTCGTGCCGCTGGTGTACTGGATATTGATCGGATCGTCGAACTCCTGCTGGCGCTGGCGCTCGGCCAACTGCTCCGCGCTGACGGCGTCCGCCAGCGCCAGCAAGCCGCCCCACGTCAACATGCCAGGCGCCGGCTCGACGCCGAGGCGCACCACGCAGCGCAGGTCGGGCAGTTGCGCGGCGTGCAACTGGCCGGGCGCGGCATCGCGCAGTTCCGGCGCGAGGTCGAGGACCATTTGCGTGTAGTCAGAGCTCTTGAACTGCGGCGCGATCACCAGATACATGCAGCCCGACTGCTTGAGCGCGTACTGCAACTCGTGCACGCGATACGAAGGATTGATATTGACGAGGATGGCGCCGATCTTGCTGGTCGCAAACTGCGTGATGGCCCACTCGGCACGGTTGGGCGCCCAGATGCCGACGCGCTCGCCCTTCTGCACGCCGAGCGCCATCAGTGCACGAGCGCAGCGGTCGACCTCGGCTTTCAGCGCGGCGTAGGTGTAGCGCAAGTTCTGGTGCCGCGAGATCAACGCGTCGCTGTCCGGCCAGCGCGCGGCCGTCTGATCGAACAGGTCGCCGATGGTGACGCCGAGCAAAGGCTTCTCGCTGGCGCCGCTGGTGTAGCTCCACTGCACGCTCATGGCAACTCCTCCCTCAGAGTGATGGGCGCGAACGGGCCGGGATGGATCAGTCGGTTTTCGCGCGGGGGTACGAGCCGAGCACTTTCACGCGCATGGCGCGCTCGCGCAGGTCGGCAAGCGCGGCGCTGACGTTCTCATCGTCCATGTGGCCGTCGAAGTCGCAATAGAAGACGTAATCCCACGTCTTGAGCCGGAATGGGCGCGACTCGATCTTGATCAGATTGACGCCGCGCGTGGCGAACGCGCCGAGGCAGTGATAGAGCGAGGCGGGCACGTTCGGCGTGACGAAGACGATGGAGGTCTTGTAGGCGGTGCCGGCCTGCGGCTGCACCGGCGCAGCGCCGGGCACCAGCACCACGAAGCGGGTGCGGTTGTTCGGGTTGGTCTGGATGCCCTCGGCGAGCATGTTCAGGCCGTACAGTTCGCCGGCGCGCGCGCTGGCGATCGCCGCCGCGTCGCGCCAGCCGTTGTCGCGCACGAGCCGGGCGCTGCCGGCCGTGTCCTGCGTGGCGATCTTCTCCGCGCCGAGTCTGGCGATGTACTCCTCGCACTGGGCGAGCGCCTGCGGGTGCGAGTAGATCTTCTTCACGTCGGACAGCGCGACGCCGGGCAGGGCGAGCAGGCAGTGACGCACCGGCAGATCGACCTCGCCGACGATCGGCAGGTCGTGCTCCAGCAGCAGGTCGTAGGTATCGTTGATGCTGCCGGCCTGCGAGTTCTCGATCGGGATGACGCCGGCATCGGCGCGGCCCGCGATGAGGGCGTCGAAGGCATCGACGAACCAGCGGCACGGCACGATCTCGACGTCGCCGAAATAGAGGCGCGCGGCCGACTCGCTGAACGAACCCGGCTCACCCTGAATGGCGATCTTCATTGGGACGATCCTTGCCACATGGAATTAGCATCGTTGAAAGGGAGATGGGGCGCATTGCAATGCGCCCCTATAGACACCTCAAACCGTTCACTGTTTACTGATCACTGACGACTGGCTACTGCCGACTGGTTGCTACCTCACCGCCCCGCTGCCACAGGTGATGCCTCGGCGCGAGCGACGGCGGCAGCCGGGTTCCGGGCACGGCCCTCCTTGATCATGAACGAAGCGATCGCGCCCAGCCCGGCAACAACCACATTGGCGATGATGATTGCCGTGTAGTTATGCAGGAGGTCGTAGTCCAGGCCGCCGAGGTACGAGCCGATGGCCGAGCCGACGGTCATGAACGTGTAGATCACGCCAAACAGGAAGCCGGCCGATTGGCGGCCCCACGTCTCAGCAGTGACAGCAGCCGAAAGCGGCGTGGTGGACGTCCATGAGAGGCCAAGCGTGACCGCGAAAAAGAAGAGCGTGATCTCGTTGTTGGCGAAGTACAGGATGGCGAAGGCCAGGCCGCGCAACGCGTAGGTGATGCCGAGTGGCACGCGGCGGCCGATGCGGTCCGACCAGCGGCCCATGAGGACGGCGCCGATGATGCTGAACAGGCCCGACATGCCCAGATCGTTGGCGGCGACCATCTCGTGGACGCCCATGTCGCTGGCGTAGGCCATGAAATGCACGTTGGCAAATGACATCGTGAAGCCGCACGCGAACACCCCCATCAGCAACTGCCAGAACGTCGGGTGGCGCATGGCGTCCCAGAGCGAGGTGCGCCCGCCGTCGGCCGCGTGGGCCTCCGCTCTCACTTCGGCCGTCTCGGTGGGCGGGTTGCGCAGCAGCAGCAGCACCAGCGGCAGCATTACAATCAGCATGACCACCGACAGGGTCTGATACGACATGCGCCAGCCGCCGCTGACCATGAGATACGTGGCGATCGGCGTGATCAGTAACTGGCCAAAGGCGACGCCCGCCATGGCCAGCGAGAGCGCCGTGCCGCGGCTGCGCGCCGCGAACCAGCGGCTGACCATCGCCGACGAGACTGCTGGAGACGCCAGCGCAAAGCCGATCGCACCGAAGACGCCATAGATCAGATAGACCTGCCAGAGGTCGGTCACGAACGACATTGCGAACAGTACGAGGCCGGAGATCACGAAACCGACCGTCAACGTCAGCCGCCCGCCGAAACGGTCGGCCAGCCAGCCGCTGGCGATCTGAAAAGCGCTGACGAGGATCAGGCTCAGCGAGGGCACTGCCGAGAGGGCGCTGCGGCCCCAGTGAAACTCCTCGGTCAGCGTCTTGAAGACGACGTTAAAGGTGTAGCGGCTGCCGCTGGACATGGCGAACATGCCCATCAGCGTGAAGACGACGATCCAGCCGTAAAACAGTTTCTTATTCGACATCGTATTCCCTGGTTGATTTGTAATGAAGTCTGCCAACTACAGCTTCGGCGGCTGGCCGTGGGCGACCACCACCAGATTATCGCCGAACGCGACGACCTGCGTCTTGGCCGGGTTGAGCATCGTCGAATCGCGCCGCTGGAGACCGATCAGGATTGCGCCGTGGTCGCGGCGCAGGCTGTGCAGCAGCTCGTCGAACGATTTGCCGGCCAGCGAAGGCGGCGCGGGCACCACAAACACCTCGGCGCTCTGGTCAATGCGCATCAGCGTGCTGAAGACATGGCCGACGCCGGGATTGAGCGCGGTGCGCGCCAGCAATCCGCCCGCCAACTCGCTGCTGGCGACCATCTCGTCGGTCTTGGTGCGCGAGAAGTGGCGGCGGTTCTGCGGATCGCGCACCTCCGCCACGGTGTAGACTTTCGAGTTCGCGCTCTCGACGGCCAGCGAGGTCAGCACGGTGCGCGCGTCCACCGACGCGGAATCGCCGCCGCGCGTGTCGTCGGCCAGCAGGATTGCAGACGTCGCCGCATCGGCGGAAGCGCGCTGCAGATCGGCGTCGAGCGTCGGATCGCCGCGCACAAACTTGATATGCGTGTTCGGCAGGGGATTCTCCGGCAGATCGGCCAGCAGGACCACGTCTACGCCGTGCCCGTACGCTTCCTGCTGGAGCACCTTCACCATCTCTTTGGCGTAGGAGTTCCAGCCGCAGACCAGAATATGTCCCTTCACATCGAAATCGCCCAATCCCTTACCCTCCAGAATCAGCCGGTTGACGAACGCGGACGCCACCGCGGCAGTGAAGATGCCTTTCAGCGCCGAGCCCGCGACGCCGGCGATGATCGCCAGCGAGCGGCCGCCTTCGGTGAGCGGCGCTTTGGCGCCGACGCCGATGCCCGCAACCGATGAGAGCATGTACCAGAATGAATTGTTCCAGTTCGTGAACGCCGGCTCGCCGCCCAGCGTCTGCTCCTCCCACCAGAGCAGCGTGGCAGTCGCCAGCACGATGACGGTTGTGGACAGCAGCAGAATCAGGACGAGGCTGGGGCGCCCCAGCCAGAGAATGATGGTGCTGAAGCGGCGGCGCAGAGCCGTCACAACCGTGGGGCGAGAGTATGCAATCGTCATATCGGCAACCACGCGATGCCTTGAAATCGCGCCGGGCGGCAGCGCATGGTGGCGGGTATTGTAACACCGCGTGCGGCGAACGAAAAATCGCCGCGCAATAGTTCAGCAATTCTCAATTTGGCTTTGTACGGGTACTTT
>JACRMK010000036.1 GCA_016235055.1 Chloroflexota bacterium
CAAGGAGCGCTTTCGCAATGTCGCCGCGGGGTTGTCAGACCTGGTGATGAGTATTGCTACCGCATTGCATAACTTTCGCCGGACCAGACGACGCTATCGCCACAAGCGATCCAATGCCTATTTTGAATAGAGTCTATTCTATACCGCTCCCGGCCGGCGTCAATGTTGTCGCCGCGACGGGAGTCCACCGATCGGGCGCATTCCAGTTCTGGGGCGGAGAGAAGCCAGCGACGGATATTACCGCGTCATGCCTGTGTAGGGGCGCATGGCCATGCGCCCGCATCCAGCGGTGTTGCCCCTGGACTCCCGCTTTCACGGGAGTGACGATGTGGACGGCTGTATGGTCATACGCCAAATCTCGCCCCCAATCTGAAATACACCCACCGCGGCCGGAGGCCGTCGCCCGAGGCGGCTACCGCCAAATTAGGCTATACTGGTGCCGTATCCAATTCTCTTCTGGAAGTCACGCGATGACAACTTCGGCTGATATCGTAATCTGCGGAGCCGGCATTGCCGGCGTCGCCACCGCTTATCAACTCGCCGTCGTGCGCGGACTGCGCAACATCGTCATCATCGATGAACGCCCGCCGCTTACACTGACCAGCGACAAATCCACCGAGTGCTATCGCAACTGGTGGCCCGGCCCCGGCGATGCCATGGTCGCACTAATGAATCGCAGCATCGATATTCTCGAGCAGATCGCCGATGACAGCGGCAACCGCATCGCGCTCAATCGGCGTGGCTACCTTTATGCGACGGCCAATCCGGCGCGCACCGCCGACTTCGAACGGGCGGCCCTGGAGGCGGAGGCGCTCGGCGCAGGCGCGCTGCGCCGCCACGCCGGCCAGCCCGGCTCCGGCTATCAACCGCTGGCATCCGACGGGTTCCGCGGCCAGCCCACCGGCGCCGACCTGATTACCGACCCGCAACTGCTGGGCCGCCATTTCGGCTACCTGGCGAAGGACACTGTCGCGGTGGTGCACGCGCGCCGGTGCGGATGGTTCAGCGCGCAGCAACTCGGCATGACCATGCTTGAGCGCGCACGGGAGCACGGCGTGCGCTTTGTGTCAGGGCGCATGACCGGCGTGGATGTCGCGCACAGCCGCGTCCGGGCTGTCCGGCTGGGCGACGGCACCCGGATCACCACGGACACGCTGGTGCTCGCCGCCGGGCCGCTGCAACAGGCTGCCGCGCGCATGCTGGGCATCGACCTGCCGATGTTCTGCGAGCGGCATATCAAGATCATGTTCGATGATTTCCTGGGCATCGTGCCGCGTGACGCGCCGCTCCTGATCTGGACCGATCCGATTCGGCTGGCCTGGAGCGACGAAGAGCGCGAACTGTTTGCATCCGACCCGGAACTGCGCCACCTGCTGGAGGAGTTTCCGTCGGGGGTTCACACGCGCCCGGAGGGCGGTTCCAGCAGCCATATGCTGTTGATTCTGTGGACGTACGATGCCGCACCGGTCGAACCGACGTGGCCGCTGCCGCTCGATCCGCATTACCCGGAGATTGCACTGCGTGGGCTGGCGCGCATGATACCCGGTTTGTCCGCCTACTTCGGGCGCGCACCGAAGCCGCAGGTGGACGGAGGCTATTACGCCAAGACGCGCGAGAACCGTCCGCTGATCGGCCCACTACCCATCGATGGCGCGTATATCGTCGGTGCACTCTCCGGCTATGGCTTGATGGCGGCGTGCGGTGCGGCTGACCTGTGTGCCAGCACCATCAGCGGGGGGGCGCTGCCGCATTACGCGCCAGCCTTCCGGCTCGACCGCTATGCGGATCCAGCTTATCGCCGACTGCTGGACAACTGGGGAGAGTCCGGGCAGTTGTAGCGCGGCTACTGGCTGCTCGGCAGCATGCTCGTGTCGAAGTCCTGCCCGAGCACGATACGCATATCGACGCCGCTGCCAACATCACCGCTGCGGGCGCGATCGGTGTTCAACCGCATGATGCGCAGCAGCAGGCCACGCGTATATGGCTTGCTGGCCGCCTCGACAATCTGCGTCTGCGTCATGTCGCTGCGCGACGCGTTGTCCACCAGCACCACGGAGAACCCCTGCGCCTTCAGCCATTCCGCCGCGCGCCCCGCCAGACCTTCGGTGGCCGTTCCGTTCGAGACTTCAATCCGCGCCCCTTCGGCCGCCAGCCGCCGGAACTGGTCGCCCGGCTCATCCTGGGTCAGTGCCGCCATTGGCGTCTTGAACACGGTCTCAATGACTTTGCGCACGCGTTCGCGATTGGGCAGCAGCACCATCGCGCCGCCTGGCGTTGTCCAGTCCGTTGTTTCGGCGTCGCCGATGACTCCGGAGCGAATGTTGTCGCTCTTGATGTCGCGCGCCATTTGCGCAAACGCCAGTACCTCGTTCAGGCCGAGGTCCGTCTCCACCATGTCGGCTTTGGCCGCCCACAGCGCGGGAATCTTCGGAATAGCATCAAGCCGCAGCGCCTGATCTTTGATGGCCATAATGACCTGCTGCTGCCGCTTCATGCGCCCAAAATCGTTGTCCACGTGCCGCGTGCGCGCATAATCCAGCGCCTGCTGACCGTTCATGCGCTGGACGCCTTTACGCACAACCAGCGGCCGGTAGCCATAGCGGTCATCGGGGAATGTCGGATCGTACAGGTCGCGCGGCACGTCAACCGTGATGCCGCCCAGCGTGTCCACCACCTTTTTGAAGCCGACGAAGTCGATGCGGACGTAGTAGTGTATCGGTATGCCGAGGTTTTGCTGGATGGTGCGCTTCAGCAGGGCGAAGCCGCCACCGGGGTAGCGCGCGCGTGTGCCTGTCCAGTACGCGGTGTTGATCCGGTTTTCGCTGAAACCTGGAATCGTGACCCATAGATCGCGCGGGATCGACAGCATGCCGACCGACTTGGTCGCCGGGTCCACCGTGACGACGATTATGGCATCGGTCAGCGTGCCGCCCGTCTCGCCGGGACGCCGGTCGATACCGGTCAGCAGAATGTTGACGCGCTCCTGGCGGTCGAGGCGCGGCTTGGGCGGCAGGGGCAGCGAACTGCCGGCCGAGGCGCGCGGCAGGCCGGGCGGATCGAGACGGTCACTGCCGGCGGGCATACTTGGATCATCAGACGCACCGCCGCTCTCGGTGGAGCCATCTGCGCTGGCCTGCCAATTGTCGTCCGGGGGGGGCGAGTCGTACCACCCATTCCACGCACCGTACAGCAAGTACCCTGCAAAAAGCACGGCGCACAGAGAGCCAGAGAGGACGATCAACCCGAGACCGCGCACGATCCCGGACTGCAATGGAGAAGCACTTCGGCGTGCCATAAGCTAATTATAGGCGCAGTTGGGACACGAACAAATGCACGGGCCGCAACCAGCTCAGGCCGGCGGCGCGCTGAGTGCGTGGAGAGCCAACTGGTCGGCAGCGCGATTATACTCACGCGCCACGAAGGCAATCTGCACACGCTCGAACTTGGCGATCCACAGCGTGGCGCGTTGGTGCAGCTTCTTGAGCTTGGCGTCCTTCACGTGATACTCGCCGCGCAACTGGCGGGCGACCAATTCGCCGTCCATCATCAGCATGACCTGCTTGGCTCGCAGCGCACGCGCCGCCTTGAGGCCGGCGATGACGGCTTCGTACTCGGCCTCATTGTTTGTCCGCATGCCGACCGGCTCGGCGATCTGCCGGACGACCGTGCCGGCCGGCCATTCGACGATGACGCCAATGGCGGCCGGGCCCGGATTGCCGCGCGCCACGCCGTCGGCGCGCACGATGCATAGCTCATCCAACGTACAGTATCCTTCCGCAGTTGTCGCATACAGCGACTTCGTCCTCGGCATGCGCGCGTTCCACGACATCAGCAGACAGCCCGATGCCGCAGGCGGCGCACCCGCCATGCCGCACCGGCGCCGCGGACGTGGGCATGCGCTTGCGCAAGCGATCGTAGAAATCCAGCGTCTCCACACTCGCGTCCCGGCGCAGCGCCCGCAGCACTTCATCGCGCTCGACGATCTGCGCGCGCAATAAATCAAGCTCCTCGCGCCAGGTGGCTCCAGCATGTGCTCGCACAGACTCCGCGGCCTCGCGGGCCTCGCGGGCAGCCGAGGCGTCGCGCTCGGCCTGGTCGGTTTCATCCATCAACGATAGAACCGCTTCTTCGATCCGTCCGTGGTTCTGCTTGAACATGTGCAGTTCGCGTTCGTAGCTGCCCAGCTCCTTCGGATTCTGGATGCGCCCGCCGTACAGTTTTTGTTCCAGGTCCGCCATGCGCGTTTCGAGCGATTTCATGTCCGATTCGCGCTCGCGCAGCGCCGCCCGTTTCACTTGCAAAGTTGCGACTGCGCGCTGCTCGGCGGCCAGCGCAGCCATGACCTCGGTGTTGCCTGTCAGTTTCGCTTCAAGGTCGAGCGCCTGCTTGCGCGCGCGATCGTTCTCCGCATCCAGCGACTGCACGCGACCGATCACAGAATCGGTCACGCCAAACCCCCGCGACCGCCGTAGGGATCAACCGGCCGGCTGCGGCCGGACAACAGCCGCACGAGCACCCCGACGAACAGGCCGGCCACCGCGCCGCCGATGTGCGCGAAGTAGGCAACGCCATCCCCAGCCCCGCCATCCAACGCCACTAGGCCGTTGAAGAACTGGACAATAATCCAGACGCCGATGACAATCCAGGCGGGCAATCGATAGGTCGTGAGAAAGAAGCCCAGCGTGACCAGCGTTTCTACGCGCGCAGCCGGATACATGACCAGGTAAGCGCCGAGCACGCCCGCGATCGCCCCGCTGGCGCCCAGCATCGGCACGCGCGAATTCGGATCGACCGCCACCTGTGTCAGCGCCGCCACGGCGCCCCATCCAAGATAGATGATCAGGAAGAACAGGTGCCCCAGGCGATCTTCGACATTGTTGCCAAAGATCCACAGGTAGAGCATGTTGCCGATGATATGCAGCCAGCCGCCATGCATGAACATGGAGGTGAACATCGTCAGGGCCACCGGAATGCCAATGGCGGGCGACAGCTCGATGTTATGGGTAAGCTCATACGGCTGCAGGGCAAACGCCAGCACGAATTGGTTCAATTGCCGTGCCGGTATGAGGATCTGATAGGCGAACACGAGCACATTCGCCAGAATCAGTGCGACGGTTACATACGGCGTTGAGCGGGTGGGGTTGAGGTCGCGCAGGGGAATCATGGCTGGCCTTTCGTTCTCAACCGGCCCGCGCCGGGGCGGTACCCAGCATCCGGCCGTACAATTCGACGAGCCGGCCCACATTCGCGTCCAGCGAGTAGTATGTCACCGCGCGCGCGCGTGCGCGGCCCGCCAGTGACCGCGCAAATTCAGGGTACGCGATCAGCACCTGCATCGCCAGTCGCAGTTGCGGCTCCAGCGACTCCGGGTCGATCAGGATACCTGCGTCACCGAGCGCCTCGCCGTCGGCGCCCGCGTCCGTCGCGATGACGGTGCAGCCGCAGGCCATCGCCTCCAGCATCGCCAGCGACAGGCCTTCGACATCCGACGGGAGCACGAACATATCCGTCGCCTGCAGGATGCGCACCCGTTGCTCGTCGGACGCCACCCAGCCCATGAACTCAATCTGTGTGTACGCCGCAAAACGCTCGCGCAACCGGTCGAGCTCCGATCCGTCGCCGACCACCACCAGGCGGTGCGTCGGCGGCACGCGCATGTCGCTGAACACCTTGAGCAACGTGTCAACGTTCTTTTCCGGATCGACCCGGCCCATGTAGGTAATCAGGTAGTCGGCATTGACGTCGCGCTTGTAGGTCGCGGGCCCCGGCGCGTACTTGCCCACGTCGACGCCGTTGGGTATCACATGGATATTCTCGGCCGGCACGCCATAATCCGCCAGCAGCGCACTCTGCTCGGAAGAAAACACGATGATGCCGTCGTACTTCGCCAGCGGCGAGGCATAAACGCGGTACAGGCTCCGCGATGCGCTGCCCCAGAACGTCGTGCGCCGATCGTACGGGAAATGCAGCGTCGCCACGATCGGGATTCCGGCAGCGTGGCAAATATCCGGCAGCGAAAAGTCCAGCAACTGCGAGAACGATAGCGACGCATGGGCGATCTGCGGTCGTTCGGCGCGCAGCGTATCCTCGATCAGTTCACGCGCGTTCGGCGTGGAGATCACGCTCCGGTTCATGATGTTGAGCGCGCCGATCTGGATTTCCTTGCTGTCGCGGCGGTGCCGTGTGCGCGGGCCATGGTACATAAACACAATATCGAGGCCGCGGGCGCGCAGGCCGCGCAGTATCTCGGTCGAGTAGCTGACGAGGCCGCCGCCCTTGCCGCCCGGCTGAGGCTTGTGACCGAAGTACGCGAGTTTCATGACCCTGGCTTGCCAGCTACGCGACGCGCCGCATCGCGCGGCCGGGCGCCAGCAGGAACGGCGGCAGGTAGCCCGACAGGTTGGAAAGCGGCAGCACCTCCGGTTTGAGCCGGATGCCGAGCGCTTCCTGCATGAACGCCCGCCGCGCGCAAATGCGCGCCCACGCCTCCGGATACTGCCGCGCAAACTGCCGGCGCAGCGTGCTGTCGCCCAGCGCCACCCCGTCCTCGATGTTCGATGTGAAGTAGGCGGTGCCCGTCGCGGGGATGATGTCGCACTGAACGGCCATACCCGAAACAAACGGCGTCGTCGAGCCGCGTTCCACTGGCGAACTGAGCCACTCATCGAGGTGGATCAAGTGGCCCGGGTTCAGCGCCACACCATAGAACGGGTCCCCGATGATGGCATGCACCGCCGCATGCAACTCGCCGCCCGTGACGCCGATGCCGATCGTTTCATACCAGGTCGCGGCGGCCGCAAAGTACGGTTTGACCAGCCGATCAAAGTAGTCGCGGATCGGCAGCGGCAGTTGAGACGCATCTTCGACCAGGAAACCGGCGCGCGCCGTGAGCGCGCCCCACAGGCCGACGGCCGTCGTGAACGGCTCACCGGTCTGCATCGGGCGGGACGACGGGCTGGCCAGCCCGACGCGCGCCCGCTCGCCGGCTGTCAGCATCAGGTGGCACGAGAGCGGCATGCCCGGCCAGCGCATCTGCCGCACCGCGTCGTATTCGCTCAGCCCTGGACGCAGTTGGAAGATCGCATCGCGCACCATCTGCCCGGCCACAGTGCCCGCAAACTCGAACCGCGCCAGTTGGTGCACGCTGTTCGCGGCGCGCACGCCATCGGACGCCATGAAAAGCGCCGTCGCGTTGCGCACTTTGCCCGCCGGTACCGCCGATTTCACGGCGTCGAGCACCCAGGCTGGCAGTTCGCTGGCGCGCTTGGAGTGCGGCGCTTCGCTTCCAGAGAAGTACTTCCAGCCAACTGCGCCAACGCGCATGCCGGGCGTGATACCGGCATCGCGCAGGATGCGCTTGAGCGGCACGAGGCGATCGCGCGGCTGATTGAGCAGGCTGAACGACTGGTGCAGCACCACGTTGACCGCGAGCGGCGCGAGTCCCGCATAGCCGACACCTTCGTTGCCCACCAGCAGCGACGGCTTGCCGCTGCGCGTCACCACGCAGAGCGCTTCTTCAAAGCGCGGATCGTAGCCCGTGAGGTAAGCCA
This sequence comes from Chloroflexota bacterium, assembly GCA_016235055.1. NCBI lineage: Bacteria > Bacillati > Chloroflexota > Chloroflexota bacterium. Next base: position 7,551 of record JACRMK010000036.1, read on the forward strand.
GATTGGCAAAGTGTTCGCGGTCACCGTAGATCACCAGCGCATCAAGGCGCGCCTGCTTCATGCGGCTGCGCACCGTCGCCAGCCGCACCTCGTACTCGTCCGCAGGGACATCCGGCTCGACCGTCGGCAGGCCGTAGTCCGGCAACTGAAACTCTGCAAGTTCAATGTTCATAACGACTCATCCTCCACGGGCGCGCCGGCATCTGAATCGCTAAATCGCGTGCGCAGGTACCGGGTGAAGCGGGATTGCAGAGCGCGTCGGTCAAACAGGTCCCTTGCATCGGTCGCTGGCTCGGCGCCAAACACAACGACCTTCGGGCTTTTGGCATGGCCAAGTTGCTGCCGGCAACGGGCGAGAATGGCGAATTCTTCGACATGCACGCCCGGCTCCGGCACAACGTACGCACCAATCTCCACGCCAGTATAGATGTTATCAAACGCGACAGCCACGCCGGTGCGCACAGCCGGTATCGATTGGAGCGCGCGATCCACGTCGGCCAGCGAAAGCGGCACGCCGTCCCGTTCTGCGACCGGCCGGCTGCTGTCGTCAATGGTGTATACCGGCCCGCCGGAAGCATCGGCATGGGCGTGCCCCAACAATCCACTTGCGAGCCAGCCACCGGTGAACGCGCTCCGGTTGGCGTCGGGACGTTGGTGATAGCCCTGCATGACGTTGTGCCCGCGCAACAGCAGCACGCCGGTGCGCTCGGATTGACTGCCGTCATCGCCGGCTATCGAGACCTCGTTGACATCCAGCGTTTGCCCAACCGGCGCGCGGCCGTCACGGTCGAACCATAGCGCGCGATCCGGCGCGCTCGCGTCGAGCGGCGTCTGGAACACCCAACCGCTCGCTTCCGCCACGCCCAGCGCGATCTGCACCGGACAGCCAAAGCGCTGTTCAAACGCTTGCGCCGTGCGCGCCTGCGCCGAACCACCGGTGCAAATTACCGAGCGCAAGCGCGGAACCGACGGGTTGACGGCGGCATCTAATTCCAGCAACACCTGCATCTGGCCGGGAAGCATGATGGCGATGGTCGCGCCGAGATCTGATATCTGCGCCCAGTAGGTCGCCGGGTCAAAGCGCACGCTGGCCGTGCTCGCGCCAGCGCTCAACGGACCGAGCAGTGTCCCAACGATCCCGGCCACGGTGAGCAACGGAAGCGTGCTGGCTATCCGGTCAAACGCTGTCCAGCGGTTCCAGCGCGCCACCGCATCGGACACCGCGAGTAGATTATAGTGGTTGAGTACGGCACCCGCTGCGCCATCCGCATGCGGGACGAACGCGATGATCGCCTCGTCGTCGCGCGCCGGTTCGGCAGGCAGTGCATAACCCGCGGAACCCACTTCAGTGGCCGCCGTCAGCGCTTCCAGCCAGACCGGCGCAGCCATGCCATCCACCGACGCCGCGATGCGCTGAGCACGGGCCGCGTGCTGCGCATCGGGGACGAGCAGGCGGGCGCGAGCTTCCTGCAGATTCGATGCGATGCGCCGATCATCGTCATCGGGATGCGCCGGGATGATGCTGACGCCGATCATCCAGGCTGCCAGCAGCAGTCGCCCCGCGTCAGCGGACGAGCCGGACATGATCGCGATGCGGTCCGATCGCCGAAGTCCGTGTTCACGATGCAGGCACGCCGCCAGGAGCCTGGCCTCAGCATGCAGTTCCCGATAGGAACGCTCGCGCACCGAGCCGGACGGTTCGTGCGTTAGCAGCAGAGGCCGCTCGGGCTGCCGGGATGCGCGCTCCGCCAGAAGCGCACCGAGATTGCGGTACGCCACCAGCGCCCGGAGCGGCGAGATGCCACGGACTGCCTGCGCGTGCGCGATATTGACCAGCGTTTGCCAGTCGTGCTCGGCGCTCATGTTGTTGAGCGGATTATAGCACAGCGAAGCTAGGTCGTGCGTGCAGTGGGCTGCTGACCACGCGCCCAGATCGCCAGTCCGGCCGCGATCACGATTCCGACGCCTCCATAGAGATACCAGACCAGGTCGGGCCGGCTGGCCGCCACCGCCTGGTCAAACAGCCAGCCGCCGAGCACATTCCCGACGCCGCCACCCACGGCGAGTGCATAGGCCGCTAGCCCAAAATACGCCGCCAGCGCATCGCTGCGCGCCAGTTCAGAGGTAATGGTGTACTGCGTCGGCTGGTACAAAAGGTCGCCCAGCGCGTAAACAGTGGCCGAAACCACCACCAGCAGCGGCAGAGTCCAGACCCCGATTGTGCCGATGCCGAGCGAGATGAAGACCATGGCGACCAGCAAGATCATCGGGCGCGACCAGCGGCGATTCAGATATTGCAGCAGAAAGTATTGCGCCAGAATCGCCGGGACTGAGTTGATGATGTAGTAGAGGCTGATCGCTTCAAGGCTGCCGAAGCGATTGTAGACATACAGCGGCAGCGAAATCGTGAATTGCACGAACAGGAACCAGTACCCGGTGTTGAGCGCAATCACCGTAACAAAACGGCGGTCGCGCAGGGCGGTCTTCAGCGTCTGGGTGAACGACGGCCGCTCCGGACCGCCGTCCGCGCGCTTGGGAGCATGGATATTGGGCATGCCGATCCAGAGCAGCACAACGCCGACAATGTAGAATGATGCGGCCACCAGGCTCAGCGTGGCGAAGTTTATCTGCAACAGCCAGATGCCGAGCGCCGGGCCAACGGCGCTGCCCAGCCGGCTTGAAATGCCGTACAATGAAAACGAGGCCGGCCGGTGCTCGATCGGCGTCAAGGTCGCGAGCGCGGCATTGCCCGATGACTCGAAGAAGGCGCCGCCAAACGCGGCGATCAGCGCGGCCACCGTCAACGAAGGCAAATCGGTCGCGTAGGCGAACGAGGCAAATCCGATGGCGCGCACCAGCAGACCAATGGCCAGCGTGGGCTTGTAGCCGATCCGATCGCCCAGCGCGCCGCCGAAGACGGCCAGGCCTTGCTGGGTGAACTGGCGGATGCCGAGCACCAGGCCGGCCATCGCCGCCGACAAGCCCAGGTCGCGTGTACCATGCAGCGCCACAAATGGCATCATGAGGAAGAAGCCGGTGTTCATCAGGAAGTAGTTGAACAGCAGGATCCCGACACCGGGCTGGCGAAACAGCAGGAGTTTGAGCGTAGACACAATTCGCGATTATAACACCAATAAATGCCGGGTGCGGAGCGAAATCGGTGGCGCGGATTTGATTGCCAATCCGACCGGGGTGCGCGTATAATGCGCGTATGAGCGGCGCGGGCACTTTGATCATCGGCGTGGCGGGCGGCAGTGGGTCGGGCAAGACCACGGTGGCCAACCGCATCATCGAGCGCGTGGGCGCGCATCGCATCGCGTTTATCCCGCATGACGCTTACTACCGCGATCTGAGCCACCTGCCGCTGGCCGAGCGCCGCCAGGAGAACTTCGATCACCCGGACGCGCTCGAAACCGACCTGCTGGTCGAGCACCTGCGCGCGCTGCGCGGCGGGCACGCGATCGCGATGCCGACCTACGACTTCGCGGCCTACGTGCGGCGCAGCGAAACGATCGCAATCGGCCCGCGCAAGGTCATTGTCGTCGAAGGCATCCTCATCTTCGTCGACAAAGCGCTGCGCGACATGATGGATATCAAGATCTTCGTCGACGCGGACGCCGACGTGCGCCTGCTGCGCCGCCTGAAACGCGACATCGGCGAGCGCGCGCGCACGCTCGACAACGTCATCGAGCAGTACGAGCACACCGTAAGGCCGATGCACCTGGAGTTCGTTGAGCCGAGCAAGCGCTACGCCGACGTGGTCGTGCCCGGCGGCGGCTACAACACGATCGCGCTCGATCTGATCGTCGCGCGCATCGAGACGCTGCTGGCGGCGGGCTAGGCAATGCAGACCGTTTACTCGGTCGGCGTTCGACTCGGCCGCGGCGCGATCGGGCTGATTGCACTCAAAGCCGCCGAGGGCTTGCAGCGCGCCAGCATCCTTTCGCGCCTGATTGTCGGTGCGCACGAAGGCGTCCTCGCACCCGATGTTCGCTCCCTGGGCCTGATTAACCGGGGGCTGAAGAGACTGGCCTTCATGGAGCCGAGCGGGCAAGCAACCGACTGGACCGACGTTGTGTTCGATGTCTGGGCGCAGGGACAGGTGTCCGCCTGCGACGTGTTCCATGGATGGGGCAATATGTGCCTGCGACAACTGCGCGCAGCGCACCGACACGGCGCGCGCACAATCGTCGAGCGCGCGACAACACACGTGCTGATGCAAGCTGAACTACTGGCGGAAGAAGCCGATCGATGGGGACTCAAGCGGCCGCTCACGGTGCAAAGCGCGGTGCGGCGCGGTGTGGCCGAGAACGCCGAATCCGACTATGTGATCGTGCCGTCGCGCTTCGCCTATGATAGCTTCGTCGTGCACGGTACACCACTCGCACGTATTATTTTGAATCCGTTTGGTGTGGACATCAACCGCTTTAGGCCCCCGACACAGCGCCGCAGCGGCCCGTTTCGTGCGCTGTTTGTCGGACTTGTCAGCGCACAGAAAGGCGTGCCCGACCTGCTGGAAGCCTGGAAGCGGGCGGCCATTCCGGATGGTGAACTGCATATCGCCGGGTTGATTGGCAAGGAGATGCCCCCCCTACTGGCTCCATTCCGCGACCTGCCGGGAGTTCGCTTCATCGGGCACATCGACCCGGCGCAGGCGTACCGCGATGCCGACGTGTTCATCTTCCCATCAATCCAAGAAGGCAGCGCACTCGTTACGTACGAGGCGATGGCGAGCGGGTTGCCGGTCATCGTCACGCCCAATTGCGGCTCCATCGCGCGCGACGGCGAGCACGGTTTCGTTGTGCCGATCCGCGAGCCCGATCGGCTAGCCGAATGCCTGATCGCGCTGGCACGCAATCCGGAGCAGCGCGCCGCGATGGGCGCAGCCGGGCGCCGGCATGTCGAACAATATACTTGGGAACAGTACGGGGCGCGGCTTGCCAGCGCACATCAACGCATCGCGCGCGGCGAATCGCCCGACGGGCCAGATTGGCTAATTTACGCAAAAGGGGCATAGTGCGTGTCACAGCCTAAGGCAGACACGCCGGTTGGTCAGCTGTGGATCGATCAATACAAGAAGCGCGGTGGCAATCCCTATGCGCAACCGAATGTTTCCCGGTCCTACTTCACCCGCTTCATGCACGGGCCATTCGTACAGCATATCGTACGCTACGCACAGATGGCGGCTGGCGCGTCCGCGATTGAGGTCGGCTGTGGCAGTGCACGGTTCACCGCTTGCCTGGCGCTGATGGGCTTTCGCGTCACCGCGCTCGACGTGTCGCCGACGATGCTTGAGAATGCACTGGACATGCAGCGCCAGGCTGAGGCACTGCTCGGGGGTAATGCCGCCCTATAGTATGCTACAATTGACTAGCAACACGAGGTGAGGGGGAGCATAGTGTGGCGCCCCAAAGCAGACGCCCACAATCTACTTCACGCGAGGTGGCTATGAACTCTCGAAAGACGACCCGCTGGTTGATTGCATGCGCATCCATGCTTTGGATCGCGCTTGTCGTGCTGATCCCCTCCATTTCCCAATCTTCCGCTCCGCCCAAAACACGCACTGTAAATCCCGCTGGCTCGATTGTATTCTCTGATGGACCAATTGCCTCCGGCATCACGACCAACATTTGGATCATGGATCCGGACGGCGCTAACGCAACGCAGTTGACCAATTTGCCCGGAATAAACTTCTTCCCGGCCATATCACGTGACGGGTCGCGTATTGCATTTTCGGCCTATGACAGTTCGCTTTGGGTAATGAATAGTGACGGCAGCAACCTTCATCAGTTGCCGATGCCGGGGCACACTAATTGCATTGAATGGTCTCCAGACGGCACCAAACTGCTAGTCAGCAATGACAGCGTGGATTGGTGGGAAATCTGGACCATGAACGCCGACGGCACCGGCGCCGTGCGGCTCACAACTCATACCTGGCCGAGCAGCCGACCCGCCTGGTCTCCCGATGGACAAAAAATCGCATACATAGTTGCCAACCCTGGTTATTACATGGATCTCTGGATCGTGAACCAGGACGGATCGAACGATCATGAAGTGCTGTCGTCAAGCAGCGGCTTCTCGCATCATTCTCCGCGATGGGCCCCCGATGGAAGCCGGATCGCCACAGTTCGCTGGATAGCCGGTACGTCGTTTGACACGGCCATTCGACAACTAACAGTGATGAACCCCGATGGCACATCGGAAGTTCCAATTGTCACCAATGTTGACTCGCCAGATTACCTTAGCATTTTCTGGACACTCAACAGCCAGTGGCTTGTGTTTGGCAAAGAGGGCGCCGCATGGAAGGTTGAACGAACCGGGCTAAACCTAGCGAAGATCGGCACATCAAGCGCATGGATGCCATCGACCAATGCGATCACCTTTGACGGCGTACAAGTCGTGTATGTCCCCGTCTTGATGGCGCCGGCTCAGACGGCCACGCCGACCGCCACACCGTCACCCACGCCGACTGCGACCCCACCGAGTATCCGGGGGCGCGTAACGTACACGGGTACCCCGGCGGCCAACGTATCGCTCGACTTGCGGTTCTACAACGGATCGTCCTGGTCCACCGCGGCGTCGACAACCACTGGCGCGGACGGAAAGTACTCTTTCCTCAACGTGCCGTCGCTTGGCGCAAATCAGGGCTACTATGTGCGTTACCGAAATTCGTCCGATGCCTCACGTCTTTGGAGTTGGAGTACGCGACTCTTGACCAGCTACACCAATGGGACCGATGTCGCCATCGGCGACTTCGACGTTGCCAATATCAAGTTGACGGCGCCGCCGGATCAAGCCGCATGGTCGCTGCCGCTCCTATTCACATGGATCGCCCGTCCGCAGTCACCGTCCGATAGCTATGTGTTCACTATCTACGATGCGGCGACGGGCAGCCCGTTCGCCCAGACGTTCCCGCTTGGATATGTGAACCAGTTCACGCTGAACTCGTTGCCACCTACTTTCACCTACAATCATCTGTACGCTTGGGAAATCTGGGCGTGCGCGCCTGACGGAGGCTGCGGAATTTCATATGAAGCCAGACGAGTAACCTTGTTGGCTGGGGCCGCACCAAGCCATGCGCCGGATGCGTACGGCGGTTGGGCTTCACCGCCGCCAGCGACCGTACCCGCAGATATTCCGCAACGAATTGGGCGATAGCAAAAACCCGTCGGCAGCTTTGAAGCGCGCAAGCTATCTACGCTTGCGCGCGCTTTTCACTTCGACTTCGGCCTGCGTATAATCAACGCCGCGCACCTGCGTCGCATCCCGTGGGCGGATCGATCGCGCGTGACATGGAGCACGGATTGATTGTGCCCATTCGTCGGACGGATCGCCTGGCGGAGTCGCTTGTCACGCAATCGGACGATCCCCGGCAACGCAAAGCGATGGGCGCTGCCGACCGGAAACTTGTCGAACGGTATACATGGGAACCGTAAAGCGAGCGGGGCAATCGATGCACAAGGAATGAAATCAGCTAATGAAGTCCCCAGTCGTCCTATGTGGCTGACAACAGACAATGGCGTGTTGACGAGATGAGGCATTGGAGAGGCGATGGGCGGCCGACGAGATTTACCTGTTTTGGTTAGCTTGATCGGGGCGATCTTCCTGTTTGCCCTAGTCAAGTTTAACGCAAGTGCAGCACCATTTGAAGATGCCGCGATTCTGATGCGCTATGCAGATCATTTAGCCAGAGGCTATGGAATTGTATGGAATATAGGCGAGGCGCCGATCGATGGCGCGACTGATTTCCTGTTTATGGTAGTCGCAGCCATACTTGTACGTTTGGGCGCAACTTTGGAAGTGGCTACACGCGGACTTGGCTTTGTCTCGCATGCGCTAACCGTCCTCCTTGTGTACACATCACTACGCAGGCTCCATAATGCCCCCGTCATTGTTGCAGCCATCAGCGCGCTCTTTCTGGCCATTGGCCCGGGGCTTGCATATGTTTCAGCATACTTCGGCACCCCGTTTTTCGCGCTTGCGGCCAGTTTGACTTGGTATGTCGCCGTTTTGATGATTCGATCGGGAGAAACACAGCGGCGAGCGATACTGTTTGCGGCACTGTCACTATTCACGGCGCTGATAAGGCCAGATGGCGTCCTCCTGACGGGTTTCATGTTGGTCGCCATTATCGTTGCACGCGGTCCGCGCAGCGCCAGGCGCGCCATCGCGTACTTCACCGCGCTGTTCGTTAGCATCGGTGGCCTATATTTCCTCTGGCGATGGAATTACTTTGGTTATCCGCTGCCGAATCCGTTTTACCGCAAAGGTGGCGTCTTCAGCACTCTCAACCTCCAGCGCTCGCTCACCGATACAATCAAGGTGTGCGGCCCGATTCTCGCTGTGTTTCTACTTGGCTTTGTCAATTCGAGAACCCGTCGGCAGGCTGCCGCCTACATGTTGCCCGTCCTGTGCTTCGCAGGGTCATTCGTCATTCTGTCTGACGAACTCAACTTTGCTTCACGCTATCAGTACGTGCTTCTCCCCATGGTGCTTATGACGTGGTGGCCCATGATCGCCTGGCTCATCACCACTGCTCGCCGTGAGCGATGGTCCGCAATGCGCCCGTTGCCCAAGGCGGCAACATTGGTGGGAACCAGCATGCTGGTCTTTGGCTTTCTACTGTATGGCTTTCGATTGGGGCTTGCCAGCTATCCGCATGACGGCCGCTACGATATGGCATTAATGTTGTCTGAATACCAAACCGAAAACCTGACCTTGGCGACCAGCGAAGCGGGCCTGCTGCCGTTGTATTCGCGCTGGAGGACGATAGACTTGTGGGGACTCAATGACCCATGGATCACACATAATGGAGGGCTTACCGAACAGTATCTAGACAGCGTCAAGCCAGATCTGATCATGTTTCACGCTTACTTTACCCCCATGGTCCCCCCAATCGAACCTCCAACGGAGTGGGGCACCATGACGATGATAGCCAACCAGTATGCCGTAGGCCATAATTACGTCCTTGCAGCTGCTTTCGTTGGAAACGTGCCATCCGAAAGTCACTACTACTATGTACGACCCGACAGTAAACTGCGTGGCGAGTTGGTACAGCGCATAAGGAGCTTTGACTACGCATGGTGGGGCACAGGGACAAGCGCCCGCAACGAAGCAAGCACATCGCCCTGAGCTGATACTCAACAAGCAATCGGTATGCACCCTCCTAGTATCAGTTTGGCCCAGCGAGCCGTGCGCGGGACAGTGTTCGTACTCTTGAGTTCGTACCTGAATCTGGCCGTTGGCTTCGTCGTCACAATACTGTTGACCCGGCAATTGTCGCCCGAGGCGTTCGGCATCGTGTCGCTCGGCACGTTCTTCCTGGGCCTGCTCGATGTGCGCAGCAAGTTCGGGTTTGAGCACGCGTTTACGCAGCGGCAGCCGACTACACCGGAAGCGATCGACACGTATCTGGGGCTTCAACTCGGGTTCGGGCTGGCGACCGTGCTGGTGGCCCTCGTCGCATGGCTGCCGCTCGGCTGGCTTGGCTACGCTGTTGAGGTGCGCGAGGCGTTGCTGATTCTGGCGGCACTGGCGCTGGTCGATGCGGCGGGCGCGGTGCCGCGCGTGGCGCTCGAAAAGGAGCTGAACTTCCGCGCCACGAGTGTGGTCGTCAGCGTCGCGCTGCTGGTATCCAACGTGGTGGCCGTGATCATGGCGTTCACCGGATTCGGATACTGGAGCCTGCTGGCCCAGGTCGGGGTGAACGCCTTCGTCGGCGCGGTTGGCTACTGGCGTGTAGCGGGACTGCGCGCCCGGCCGCGCGTGAATCGCGACATAGCGGTCTGGATGCTGCGCTTTGGCGGCGTCATGGCCGTCGGTTCGGTGGCAACCCTGATATTGCTGCAATATGACAATTTTCTCGTCGGCACATTCGCCGGCGTCGCGACGCTCGGATTCTACGAGCGCGCTTACAAGGTGGCGCAGTGGCCCACCGGCCTCGTGACGCACGTCGTTTCGCGCAGCGCCTTCCCGACATACGCGAAACTGCAAGACGATCGCCCGCGCCTGTCGAAGGCGTTCAATCTGACGCTGTGGCTGATCACGACGCTGTCGCTGCCGGTGGCCATCGCACTGTTTGTATCGGCGCCCGATTTCATCGAGTTGATTTTTGGCGGCGCGTGGCTGCCCTCCGCGCTGTTCCTGCGCGTGCTGATCGGCTATTCGCTGCTGCGACCGCTATTGGACGACACTGGCGCGCTGTTCACCGCGCTCGGCAAGCCGCATCTGTCGAGCCTCACAGTCGGCGCGCAGGCGGTGGCGCTAATTCTGTTCGCCACACCGCTTACTCTGATCTACGGGGCGGTCGGCACGGCGATCGGCGTCGGCATCGCGTTTGTGGTCGGCGTGATTGTTGCTTATCGCAACGTCGCGCGGCAGGTCGATCTCGCCTTCGGCGACACCTTCCTGCGCCCGGCGCTGGCTGCCGCAGCGGCGCTAGCCGTGTATGCCCTCGTGCGACTGGGCGGCGATTTCAACGTGCTCCCGGTTCCGGCACGCTTTGTCTTGAAAGCGGGACTGGCCAGCATTACGTACGTCAGCGTCGCCCTGCTACTCGACCGGCGCACACTCATTGATCGGACACGCTACATTGTCTCTTTCTTGCGCGCAACTCCTAACTCAGAGGGCAACCCATAGAGCAATGAAAATACTGGCCATCTGCGGCACGCGCCCGGAAGCCCTAAAAATGGCGCCAGTCGTGCTGGCCCTGCGTGCGGCGCCCGAATTTGAGACACAAGTCGCCGTGACCGCCCAGCACCGCCAGATGCTCGACCAGGCGCTGAATCTGTTCGGCATCCGGCCCGACTACGATCTGAACATCATGCAGGCCGGACAAACGATCTTCGACATCACGAGCCGCACCCTGCTCGGTCTGCGCGACGTGCTCGACCAGGCGCGCCCCGATCTGGTGCTGGTGCAGGGCGACACGACGACCGTGATGACCGGCGCCCTCGCCGCGTTCTACATGCGTATCCCGGTCGGCCACGTCGAGGCCGGCTTGCGCTCATTCGACAAGTACCAGCCGTTCCCGGAGGAGATCAACCGCCGCATCACCTCGACGCTCACCGACCTGCATTTCGCACCGACCGACCTGGCGCGGCGCAATCTGGAAGCCGAGGGCGTCACACCGGAACGAATCTGGGTCACGGGCAACACGGCCGTCGATGCTCTGCTGCACGTCGCCGCGCTGCAGCCGCCCGCCACACATCCCCTTCTAGACGCGCTCGATCCCGCCCGGCGGCTGATCCTGGTGACAACGCACCGGCGCGAAAACTGGGGCGAGCCGCTGCGCGGCATCTGCCGGGCCGTGCGGCAACTGATCGAGACGTACCGGGACATCGAGGTAATCTATGCCCTGCACCTCAACCCGGTGGTACAGAACATCGCCCGCACCGAACTGGCGGACGTGCCGCGCCTGCATCTGTGCGATGCCGTAGACTATGCGCCGTGGGTGCAGATGCTCAAACGCTCGTATCTGATCCTGACCGACTCCGGGGGCATCCAGGAAGAGGCGCCGTCGCTGGGCAAGCCCGTGCTGGTGCTGCGCAACGTAACCGAGCGGCCGGAGGGCGTGCATGCCGGCACGCTCAAGATCGTCGGTACCGACACGGAGACGATCGTGCGCGAGGCCAGTACCCTGCTGATCGACGCTGACGCGCGGGCGCGCATGACGCGCATCGGCAACCCGTATGGCGACGGGCACGCGGCAGCGCGCATCGTCGCCGCCATCCGCGAGTGGGCCGCGAGGTCCGCAGGTTGAAGCGCATCACCGTTCTCGTCAGCGACTTGCCCGACGGAGCGCTGCATGAGCGCGCGCGGGCGCTCTTCGGCCGCCTCGCCGACCGCTACGACGTCCGCATTGTCTGCCATGAAGGCGGCGCGCGGCGGCGTATCGCGCACTTCTTCAACACGCTGCAGCGCGCCCGCCCGGATCTGATCTACATCGTCGACCCGATCTATGCGGCGGTGGTGGCCGCGCGCAGCTACACCTGGCTTCACCGCACGCCTATGGTGCTCGACACGGGCGACATGGTCTACGAGTTGGCCAAAGAAGTTGGCCGCCTGGGCGCGCAGGCGCTGACGGTGGTGCGCTGGGCCGAGCAGACTGCACTCAGCATGGCGCACACCATTGTCGTGCGCGGCGACTATCACCGCGACTGGCTGGCCCGGCACGGCCGCGCGAACGTGACCTTCATCCCGGATGGCGTCGATCTCGCACAGTATCATCCGACTGCGGCGCGACCGTGGCGCGCGCGCTTCGGCATCAGCGAAGACGACCTGGCGGTCGGCGGTGTCGGCAGCCTCAGTTGGAACTTCCGACGACGCACCGGCTACGGCTGGGATCTCGTCGAGGCGCTGGCGTTTCTGCGCGGTGCGCCTGTCAAGGGGATCCTGTTCGGCGACGGCGACGGACTCGGCATCCTGAAAGCGCGCGCGGCTGAGCTCGGCGTGGATCGCCAGATCGCCTTTGCAGGGCGCGTATTGCCCGCCGATCTGAACGATGCCGTGAACGCGCTGGACGTGGCGCTCGTTTCCGCGCCGGACAGCGAGATCTCGTGGGTGCGGACGACGGGCAAGCTGCCGCTCTATCTGGCGTGTGACCGCTATATCATCTCCACCGCTGTGGGCACCGCCGCGCGCGTGCTCGACGGCACAGATATGCTCTTGCCGTACGAAGGAATCGGGCGCGACGACCGCTATCCGGTCACGCTGGCCGACCGGCTGCGCGCCCTGATCGGCCTGCCCGATGCCGTGAAGATGAACGGCCGTGGGGTCGCGCTGGCGCGTCAGCACTTCGATTACGACATGCTCGCTAAACGATTAGATAGCGTGCTGACTGGGGTACTATCATGAATCCCGTCGTCTCCGTGGTAGTGCCGACGTACAATCGTGCCTACGGGCTATCCGCCTGCCTCGATTCATTAATGGAGCAGGACTTCCGCGACTACGAGGTCATCCTGTCCGACGACGGCTCAACCGATGACACGCGCATGGTCGCCAACCGCTATCCCCGCGTGCAGTACATCGCGGGACCCAATGCCGGCCCGGCCGCGGCCCGCAATCGGGGCATCCATCGCGCTCGGGGTGAGTTCGTGGTGTTCACCGATGACGACTGTCGCGTGCCGCACGAGTGGCTGGCGCGTATCGTGGATGGGTACGAGCGGCACCCCGAGGTGGCGGGCGTCGGCGGCTATCTCGACCCGCCCGACGCGGTCGTCCAGAAGAGCATCTTCGCCCGCTACGAGCGATTCGTATCGACCCGGCTGTATCGGCAGAGCGCGCAGCAGGAAATGGTCGGCGGGTTGGACAATTATCCCGGCGACGGCACCAGCAATATGTCGTACCGCAAGGCGGTGCTCGACGTGGTCGGCGGCTTTGACGAGTGGTTCCCCTACGCCGCGGCTGAGGACCATGATTTGCGCGTGCGCGTCCATGCACTCAGCCACCGACTGCTCTACCTGCCGCTGCGTGTGGAACACATGCGGACGTATTCCTGGGCATCGTTCCGACGCCAGAGCATCGCACACGGGCGCGGGGTGATGCGCTGGGAGACCAAGACTAACGACGTCCGCACGCCGCGCACGCGCATCCTGCTGCGGCTGCTCAAGCGGAAGGCCATGTACCCCGTACAGATCGCGCGCTTTCGGTCGCTCTCACTGGCGACCGTCCACACGGCCGGTGAACTGCTGGACGCATACGGCCAGTGGCTCGAATGGCCCAGGGTGGCGCGCCGGTGAACGTCACCCTGTTCCGCGATCTCGCACAGGAGCGCTGGGCCAGCATCGACGTCTACGGCGATCGTCTTGCCGATGGTCTGCGCAAACTGAGCGCGCCGGGCTGGGATTATCGATCGCTGGCGCCGCGCGGCTGGGTCTCGGCTCGCTGGCCAACGCCCTCGCTCTATCTGAATCGCGTGGCCGTCTACATGCCGTACGCGTTCACGCACGCTTCCGCGCTGAACCATGTGCTCGACAACTCGTACGGGCATCTGCTGTATGCGCTCGATGCGCAACACACGATCGTCACGTCGCACGGCGGCACGCCGCGCTCATGGCGGCGCTGGAATCGCGAAGGGCCAGCCATGCAGTTCTTCGACTGGACGTTCAAGGGCACCCTGCGGGCGGCACGCATCGTGATCGTCAGCGACTACTCGCGCCGCGAACTGCTGCAGGATTACGACTACGATCCGGCGCGCATCCGCGTCGTGCACCACGGCATCGACGAGCGCTTTGCGCCGGTCGCTGAGGCGGTTCGCGTGCAGACGCGCGCCCGGCACACGGCCCCCGATGAGCGCGGGCTGATCCTGCACGTCGGCCACTGCGCGGCGCGCAAGAACGTCGAAGCGGCGCTGCGAGCGTTCGCTGAGCTACTGCGCCAGTCATCCGCGCCGTACCGTTTCCTGCAGATCGGCGGCGAGTGGTCGCCCGCGCAGAGTGCGCTGATCGCGGAACTGGGCATTGGCGCGCGCGTGACACAGATCGCTCAGGCACCCAACCGCGACCTACCGGCGTTCTATAACGCCGCCGACCTGTTCGTCTTCCCTTCACTGTACGAGGGTTTCGGCATTCCGCTGATCGAGGCGATGGCCTGCGGCGCGCCAGTCGTCTGCAACGACTACGAGCTCTTTCACGAGGTGTGCGGCGACGCGGCGGGCTACGCGGATTGCACCGACCCGCGCGCACTGGCCACGGCGATGGCACGCGCGCTGAACCAGACCGAGGTCGCCGCCGTGCTGCGCGAGCGCGGTCTGGCGCGCGCCCGGCAGTTCACCTGGCAGCAGTGCGCCGAACAGACGCTGGCCGTCTATCAAGGGCTGGCTGACGAGCTGGCATGATGCGCTCACTCCTGCCGCCGCTGCTCCGGGTCGCCGGGCACGGGCCGATCGATCGCGGCAAGTACCGCCTGGCGCTGTGGGCGTACCGCCACTTGCGCCCGCTGCCAGCGCCGCAGACCGTGTCGCTGTTCAACGGCCTGCGCATGGAGATCGACCCCAACGAGTTCGTGCAGAGCCAGATCTACTACATCGGCGCGTACGAGTTGTACCTGGCGCGGTACGTTCGGCAACTGCTGCGACCCGGCTCGGCATTCATGGACATCGGCGCCCACGTCGGCCAGTACACGCTGATTGCCGCCGGCGCTGGCGCCAGCGTGCATACCTTCGAACCAAACCCGAGCAATTTCGTCCGCCTGCAACGCAACGTCGAACTGAACGCCCTGCAAGGCGTGACCTTGAACCGCATGGCGGTCGCCCGCACAAGTGGGATGCTCCAGTTTTCGCTGCCCGATGCCGACAACACTGGTTCCGGTTCGCTGGCAGAACGCCCCGGCACACAGACCGTAGCCGTGAACGCGACCACCATCGATGCCTACTGCGCCGAACACGGCATCCAACCTGACTTTATCAAAATGGACATTGAAGGCGGTGAGTTGGACGCCTTGCGTAGCGGCGAGCAGATACTCCGAGCGCGCCCCGCGCTCGTGCTCGAAGCGTCCGGCGAGGCACTGGCGCAGTTCGGGCACAGTTGCGCCGAGTTGATCAACTACCTGGTGGATCGCGGCTACAAGCTGCATACGCTGGCGCGCGACCGACTCGTCCCGATGAATGGCGACACAATAGCCGACGACTACGACAATCTGATCTGCCTGCCCGCATGAACACCGAACGCCACCGTCGCCGCGCTGATTTCCTCGCGCTGGCCGCCTTCATTGTGACGGTCGTTGTATTCTACTGGCCCGAGCTTTCGGGGCAGGCGATCTTCTTCTTCGGCGGCTTCGACAACCCGCTGATCTACTACCCGTACCGAGCGATCCTCTCCGACGCCATTCGCAGCGGGCACCTGCCACTCTGGACGGCACTGCTCGGTACCGGCTTCCCGCTGGCAGCCGATCCCGAGTCGGCATCGTTCTCAATCGTAGCGATACTGCTTTCTGCGTTGCTGCCCCCGGCCATGATCATGAACATTGAGCACATCCTGGTCGTGCTCGGCTCGGGTCTCGGCACGTATGCTTTTGCGCGGTCGCTGGACCGCTCACCAGTCGCTGCGTTTATCGCAGCCGTTGCGTTCGCCTTCGGCGGTCCGGTGGTTGGTCGCTCGGAGACGCTGTTCATGGCCGGCGCGTTTCCGTGGTTACCCCTTTTGTTTCTCGGTCTGGAGCGGACGGCCGCGCGCAAATCAATGCGCGCCGCTATCTTCTCGGGCTTTATCATGGCGATGCTCGTGCTGGCCGGTTCGCCACAGATCGCGGTGTTTTCCATCATTGGCGGCTGCCTGTACTTCTCTGTACGCGCCGCTTTCGAGTGGCGCAACGATGCGGGACTCGCGCCGGCCATGCGCCACATAAGCCGCCTCGGCGTTGCACTGGTGATCGGGGCGCTACTATCGGCGATTCAGTTGCTGCCCGCACTGGAGTTTTCCCGCGAAACAGACCGTGGCACCGGCGGCCCCACCAGCGGCGCGGCTGCCATCTCGTTCTCTCTGCCCGAGCTGATCACCTATCTGGAGCCGTTCAGCCTCTACCTTGTCCCCACCCTGACGCGCGGTGCCGACGTAAAAACGTACATTGGCATTGTGCCACTAATACTGGCAATCCTGGCTGTGTGGCGCCGCCGCGACCGGCATACGCTGTCGCTAGCCGTGGTCTATCTGTTCGGCCTGCTCTACGCGCTGGGACAACTCTCACCGGTATGGTGGCTGCTCCACGGCCTGCCCGCGCTGAGCAGCTTCCGCAATCCGGGCTATTTCATGCACATCGCCGGGTTGGCCGCAGCGGTCCTGGCCGCCTTCGGCATGGACGAACTGCTAGCCGCGACACCGTCAAGTGTGACCGCTCGTGCGGCTCTGAAGCTGGCACGGCTATTTGCTGTCGCCGGGGTGCTCTGCTGGCTAGCCGCCGGCATTGGGCAACTCGCGCTGTCCACGCCACAGGTCCGCGATGCCGCGCTCGCATACGGGCGGCGGTACATCGAGGGCGGCGGCCGCGATGAACTGTCCGCGGCGCACTACACAGAACGCCTCAGCCTAATCTACGACCGGCTGGTGGATCGCGTCGGCGTTGCCACGCCATATTACGGCCTTCCCGCAGCGCTCATGCTCGCCGGCGCGGCGCTGGTGCGTGCCCGCGTGCGCGGCGATCTGGCAGCGAACGCTTTTGCGCTGGCGGCCGCCGGATTAGTCATCCTCGATGGCTTTCACTTCTCGTATTTTCTGGACGCGCAACGATCGCTGCCCGTTAGCGCCTTCACGGCGGCTCCCGATTCACTGGCCTCTCTCCAATCCGACGCCTCACCCTTTCGCGTCATCTCGGCGTATTCGCCGGAGGAGCGCAATACGCTGTACTGGCGTTCGCGCGCGACGCTGCAGCAACTGAATGTTGACCTGCTCATGCCCAATATCGGCGCGGCGTTCGGGCAAACCAGCGTGCAGGGCTACTATGGCATCGTGCTGGCGCGCGATATTGAATCACTGCTAGGTCCGACCGGACAATCTGACAGTGAGCGAGTTGCCCGCCTCGCCGCTCAATCTCGTGTGCTCGGCGCTGTCAACGTCAAGTACCTGCTGGTCCCGCCTGGCATTGCAGTGCCCGGCTGGAGCTCACGGTATAATGGGCGTAGCGATATCTACCAGAATCCGGACTATCTACCGCGAGCGTATCTGGTGCCAACCGCCCGCGTCATGGCCGATCCAACAACCATCATTGAAGCGATGCAAAGCCCGGCGTTCAGCCCGCGACGAGAGGTGATCCTTGAGCAACCGGCCGCGCTTGCCGGGGTCGCGATGCAGAGCGGGACGGCGCGTATCGAAAGCGCCACGGCCGAGCGCGTGACGATACATGCCGAACTAGATGGCGCCGGCTATCTGGTGTTGAGTGACCGCTACTATCCCGGCTGGCGCGCACGGGTGGACGGCCGCGACGCGACTATCCTGCGCGCCAACTACTACCTGCGCGCCGTGGCGCTGACCGCCGGCGCTCATACAGTCGAATTCACGTATGAGCCGGAATCGGTCCGGCTTGGCATGACCATCACCGGCCTGACGGCAGTGAGTATTGCACTTCTTGGCGTGTACGACATGATCGGGCGCGCCCGTCGCCCCGCTCCCAATTAACCCTATGTGCGGCATTTGCGGTATCTGGCAGCCAGACCAAACAGTCGACGAATCGCTCGTGCGCGCGATGAACGGTACGCTCACGCACCGCGGCCCGGACGGCGACGGCCTGCACGCATCGGGCAACATCGGCCTCGCCATGCGGCGGCTCGCTATCATCGACGTGGCCGGCAGCGACCAACCCATCTATAACGAAGACCGCTCGATCGTGCTGGTATTTAATGGCGAGATCTACAACTACCGCGAACTGCGCGCCAACCTGCTCGCGAGCGGCCACGCGTTGCGGACGCAGGGCGACGGCGAAACGATCGTGCACCTGTACGAGGAGCACGGCGTCGAATGTGTCACGCACCTGAATGGCATCTTCGCCTTCGCATTGTGGGATGTGCGCCGTCAACTGCTCCTGCTGGCGCGTGACCACCTCGGCATCAAGCCGATGCACTACATGGGACTGCCGGATGGCGGCATCGTCTTCGGATCCGAACTCAAGGCGTTGATCCAGCACCCGGCGATGCCAAAGTCAATCGACCCGGTGGCGGTTGCCGAGTACTTTGCACTGCGCTACATTCCATCGCCGCGAACGATCTACAGTGGCGTACGTAAACTGCCGCCGGCGCACCGGCTTGTCGCTCATGGCGCTGACGTGCGCATCGAGCGCTATTGGGATTGGCAGGCACCGTCCGGGCCGGCGACGGGCAATACGCACTATTCCGAGGCACTCCGACCGCTGTTCGAGGATGTCGTACGCCGGCAGATGCTGGCCGATGTGCCACTGGGCGCGTTCCTCTCGGGCGGCATCGACTCGACCATCGTCGTCGGCCTGATGGCCCAGGTCTCATCACAACCGGTCAAGACGTACTCGGTCGGCTTCGAGTGGAACGAGGGCGCGTATTATGACGAAACGCCCTATGCACGCGCCGTGGCCAAACGGTACGGAACCGATCACCACGAGGTCGTGCTGAAGGCCGACGCGCTCGATCTGTGGCCGCGCCTGGCGGCGCATTTCGACGAGCCATTTGCCGACCCAGCTTCGATACCCACCTTTCTGATCTCCCAGTTCGCCCGCAAATCGGTGCGCGTCGTGCTGACCGGCGAAGGCGCCGACGAGTTGTTCGCCGGATATGGCTGGTACGCCTGGGCGCAGCGTCGCATCCCCCTGCCGTTCGCCGCGCGCCTGGCCGCATGGGCACTCGACGGGCGGCGCGGCAAGCGCAGTGCGATGGCGCGGTTCGCCCCGGATTTCGAGACGATGTATTTCGAGAGCGCGCTCTGTTCGGTTTTCCAGTCGGACGAGCGCGACGCGCTGTTCTCGCGTGACTTTCGCGCCACACTCAACAACTGGCGGCCGTTACGTGAATTCGCCGGTGCGCTGTCCAAGTCGCGGCAGGCCGACCCGCAAACCCGCATGCAGGATCTGGATGCGCGGATCTGGCTGGAGGGCGGTCCGCTGACGAAAGTTGACCGCATGAGCATGGCAACTTCAATCGAAGCGCGGGTGCCTTTCCTCGATTACCGGATGGTGGAACTCGCGGCGCGCATGCCGCCGGGGGTGAAGCTGCGAAACGGCGTGTCGAAAGCGATCCTGCGCGAGACATTCGCCGACCTGCTGCCGCCCGAAATACTGAATCGTCCAAAGCACGCCTTTGATGTGCCGATCGGCGTTTGGCTGCGCGGCGGGCTCCGCCAGGCGATGAGCGCGCTGGCCGAACACCCGGCGATTGCACAGAGCGGCTATTTCGACCCTGCGTTTGTTCAGCGCGTGGCGTCCGCACACCTCGGCGGGCGTGATCACGCCGCGCAACTGTGGGCGTTATGGACATGGTGCCTGTGGTGGGACAGCCGCTAAGGACTCCGGCGCGCGTGCTGCTGGTTGATCACGCGGATTTCCTGGGCGGCGCGGAACGCAGCCTGATCGAACTCGCGCGGTACGTGGACCCCGCGCAGTACGAGATGATCTTCGCGTGCCCGCCCGGCGCGCTGATGACTGAGGCGATGCGCAACAATATCCACACCGCGCCGCTCGGCCTGGGTCAGATGCGCGGCCGGCGCAATGCGCTGAGCGCGCCATTCCGGCTGGCGCGCGGCGTGCGCAACCTGCGGCGGCTCATCCTGAGCGAGCACGCTGTCATCGTGCACAGCAACACCATGCGCGCCGCACTTTACGCCGCCCCGGCGGCGCGCAGCACGGGCGCGCGGCTGGTCTGGCACGTGCGAGATCTCCACCGTGAGCGGGCGTATCTGGAAATCATGAGCCGGCTCGCCGACGCCATCATCGTGAACGCCCACGCCGTCGCTCGCACTATTCCTACACGCGCCCAGCACAAGACGCAGGTGATCCACAACGGCGTGCCGCTGCGCGCCTTTGATCCCAGTGCCTGGTCGGGCAGCGCGTTCCGCGAGGAGTTGGGCTTCGCGCCCGATGCCTGTGTGATCGGCAATGTGGGCTGGCTCGCGCCATGGAAAGGTCAGCGTGAGTTCATCGAAGCGGCCTCGTTGGTCGTGAAGACGTGCCCGCAGGCACGTTTCGTCATCATCGGCGCGGTGTCGGACCCGCGCTATGCTGAGTACGAGCGCACGATGCGCGCGCTCGGCCGCGAACTGCTTGGCGACCAGCTGGTCTGGGCCGGCAATCGCCAGCCGATCCAGGCGGCGCTGGCTGCGCTGGATCTTGTGCTGCACTGCTCCGAGAACGAGCCGTTCGGCCGCGTCATCATCGAGGCGATGGCGATGCGGATTCCGGTGGTCGCGTTCCGCGGCGGCGGCGTCGAGGAGATTGTCGCCGACTCGGAGACCGGCTCGCTGGCCGACCCGCATGACGTGCGCGGCGTGGCCGAACTGGTCAGCGCGTTGATCGCCGATCCGCAGAGACGTCACGCGATGGGCGCCGCCGCGCATGCGCGCGTATCGGCGCTGTTCGACGCCGAAACGACCGCCCGCCAGGTCGAGCAGGTGTACGCGTCACTGCTGGCGGCGCGCGCATGACCCGTGCGCACGTGGTTGCCGCCGCTTGGGTGGTGGTGGCCGCGCTGGCCGTGCCCGGCATCACGCGCTGGGGCGAGCTGGTTTCGCGCCCGCCGGCCGGCGATTTCCTCGCATATTATCGTGCCGCCGAACGCTTCGCGGCGCATGACCCGACACTCTATTCAGCGCCGCCCACCGATGTGCCGGACTACCTATATCCCCCGCTGTTCGCCGCGCTGCTGCAACCGCTGACATGGATGCTACCGGCCACGGCGCAGGACATCTGGCAACTGGCGAGCATTGGGTGCGCGCTCATCGCAATCGTGCTCGTCGGGCGCAGCATGCCCCGCCCGCTTTCCACCCGCGAGTGGTCACTCGCGTTCGTTACGCTTGCACTCTTTCCCCCGTTCTTCCGCACCGTCCGAACCGGCCAAGTGGTTTGCATCCTGCTTCTACTCGTCGCATTAGGCATTTGGACCGCCTCGCGCCGGCGCGATGCATGGGCCGGCATCGCTTATGCCGCCGGGGCCGCCATCAAGCTGTACCCAGCGCTATTTCTGCTGACCGAGTTGGCCCGCGGCAAGCGCACGTTGTTTCTCGCGGGCGTCGGCGCCGGGTTGGCGCTGACGGCCGCCAGTCTCTGGGCTGGCGGACTGGCGCTGCATCAATCGTTCGTGTTCGAGTTGCTGCCACAGGTGAGCGCATTCGTGCACACGACGCCGCCTAACCAGTCGCTGGCCGCGTTCTTTGCGCGCCTCGGGCTTGAGGCGCACCTGCTACCAGGCATCATCGCGGCGCTGATGCTGGCCGCAACGTTGTGGCTGGCTTGGCGCTCCGGATCGACCGAGCCGTGGCTGGTGCTGGCCATGACCACGGTGCTGACCGTCATCATGCCCGCGCGCAGTTGGGACCTCAACTATCTGCTTGTACTCGCACCACTCCTGTTGCTGTATTTCAGCGACCGGCTCAAGGTGGTGACTGTCGCGGTCTATGGCCTGATCACGCTGGAACGCTACTGGCCGTTGATGCCCGACCACTGGGCGTTCCAGTCGTTCGCGTTGGCCGGCGGACTGCTGCTCTGGACGGCCTGCGCGTGGACTCTCTGGCAGAAGCCGGTGCCGCATGCGTGACCGCTGGCTCGTCGCCATTGCCGCGGTAGGCGTTGTGGTCATGGCGGGCTGGACAGCGTTCGTCGTTTCGACGGATCGGCCGCTCGACTACTACACATACGTCATCGCGGCCGATGTGCTATCGCGCGGCGAGAACGTGTTCACGATGGCCGAGGCCGATTACACACCGGTCGCCCGGCGGCTCGGCATCACCAACTACGCGCCGCCGTACCGCTATCCGCTGCTGACCGCGCTGGCCGTGCTGCCACTGACCTATCTTCCGCTGCGAATCGGCGCCGCGCTCTGGGTGTTTGCCAGCGGGCTGGCGGGACTGGCCGCTGCGTGGCGGCTCGGTCTGCACGCGCCACAGGCGTGGCAGCGGCGGCTGATTCTGCTGGCCATGATCGGGTATGTGCCGCTGCTGACGACCATGAACGCCGGGCAGGTCAATGCGTTTCCGCTGCTGTGCACCGCGGCCGCGCTGCATGCGTGGCGCGAGGCGCGTGACGCGCGGGCCGGCGCGTGGTTGGCGCTCGGTCTCTGGTTCAAGCCGTTCGCCTTTGCGCTGCCGGCGCTTGCGCTCTGGCGGACGCGCTGGCAGACCGTGATCGGCATCGCCATCGCGAGCGCCGTCATCGTGCTCGTCGGACTGCCCGTATTCGGCGTCAATTTGAGTATCGCGCAATTCGAGGTGTTCGCGGGTTACCAGGGTATCGCCGCATTGCCGATACCGACTAACCAGAACCTGACGGGACTGCTCTCGCGCTGGCTCACACGCAACGATTTCGGTACGCCGCTGATCGACGCGCCAGGCTGGCTGGCACCGGCACGCTATGCGTTGACAGCACTCATCCTGGCCGTCGTCGCGTGGGCGCTCTGGCCGCCGACGCAGCCGGGCGCGAAGCGAAACAGCGGGGCGCGCATGATGCTGGAAGCGGCATTGCTCATCAGCGCCACGCACCTGTTGTTCACCCAGACATGGTATCATCACTTGGCCATGCTATTCATTGCCTTTGCGGCGCTCGTCGCCGAGTGGCCCGACTGGCGCCGGCCGACGCCGCAGATCGTTGTGTTGGGCATTGCATACGTGCTGATTGATCTGCACGGGCTAATCTGGAAGAATCTGATCGGCCATACACTGCTGCTTGACGGCGCAACCTGGGCGCAGGTCGCGATCCTGATTATGCTCGTGGCGACGCTGCGCCGCCCGACTGCGGATAGCGTATGAACGAACGGCGCGGCATGCTGGCTGTGTTCGTGCTTTCGCTGGCGTTTTACACCGCCACGCTGGCGCCGACCGTACAGTGGGGCGACTTCGGCGGCTACCAGACCCGCATCACGATCGGCGAGCTTGAACTCGCCCCACAGGGCCACCCGCTCTGGAACCTGATCGCGCGACCATTCACGAAACTGCCGTTCGGCGATGCGGCCTGGCGCGTGAACTTCACCTCGGCGTTCTTCGCCGCGCTCGCGCTCTCCGTCCTCTACCTGACGTTGGTGCGCCTGTCACGCTCGCGCACCGCGGCCGCGCTGGCCGTGCTCGGACTGGCGGTATCGCATACGTTCTGGACCTACGCGGTCGTGCCGAAGGCGTATTCGCTCACGCTACTGATGCTGGCGCTGTGCATTCACTGGCTGGTCGCCTGGCGCACGGCACCGAAAGCGTGGCACCTGCCGGCGATCGGTGTAACCATGGGTCTCGGCGTCATGAACCACCTGATCGTCGTGACGGCCATGCCGGCCGTGATGGTGTTCATCGCCTGGGACGGCTTCCGGCGCAGGCGCGTCGGCAGTACCCGCGCCGCACCCACCCGCGTCGCGCTTGCCGTAATTCGCGACCTTGCGGTATACGTGCTCACCGTGACCATCGGCTTTACGCCGTATCTGCTGCTGCTCAGCGCTGCGCCCAGCACCGGCGCGACAACCGGCGGCTTCGTCACGTCCAACCTCGTCAAATTCGCGGAGCTTCTGACAAGTCCTACCGAGCTGCTGGTTGGAATCGGCCTGACTGTAGGCAACCTAGGCTACCAGTTCTTCTTCCTCACGTTTGTCGGCGCGTGGGGCTGGTGGCACATGGCGCGGCGCGACCCGCAGTTGGCGGCGCTCGTGATGCTCATCTTCCTCGGTGACGTTGCGTTCGTGCTCATTCCTACCGAGCCGCCAGTTATGATGCACTGGCACCTGTACCACCCCGCGTATCTGGCGTTCGCCTATCCGCTGATGTGGGGCATCGCCGACCTACTTGCCGCACGTGGCGACACCTGGCGTGCTCGCGCGGGATGGATCGCGGTTACTGTATTGCCGGTGCTGGCGGTCTACTTCGTGCTGGCGCCCGGTGTGGCACGGCTAACGGGAATCACGGAGCGACTCGGCGTGCGTGACCTGCCCGGCCGGGACACGGTAGCGTTTCTCTTCACGCCATCGAAGGCCGGGGATTACGGCGCGCGCCGATTCGGCGAAGCGGTCTTTCAGGGGTTGCCCGCGCGGGCTGTGATCTTCGCTGATTGGACACCGTACGCGGCGCTCTGGTACCTGCAGCGAGTCGAGGGCGTTCGCCCCGATGTGACCGTCAGCGACCTGCCCGATCAGGGGACACTGCTCGACGCGGTGAACCGCTACCGAGGCTCCGGTCGCTCGATCTTCCTCGCCGACAATAGTCGCTACTACGACCTGGCGCTACTTCAGACGCAGTACCGCATCGAGCCAACCGGCGTCATGTACCGGCTCGTGCCGCTCGTGCCATGAAGCGCTTGTATACGGAACACCGCATTGTGGCGCTGGCCGCCACCCTCGCGGCGTATGGCGTCTGGTTGGCGGCGCTTTCGACGCGCTCGCTCTGGGCGGACGAGTTCGCGACCAACCGGATCATGGAGCAGCCGGATTTCTGGTCGATGCTGGCGTACACGCCGCTTTCGGAGCGCCGCCCGCCGCTCTACTATATTACCCTGTGGGGCTGGCAGTCGATCGCCGGGCATGGCGAGTTTTCGCTGCGCTATCTGTCACTCTGGTGGGCAACGCTGGCCGTGCCGGCCTTTTATGCACTGGCGCGGATTGTGCAACGTTGGTTCAGACTGCCGGCGACGCGCTGGACGGCAGCCATACCGCTGCTGCTGGCCTTGTCCCCGGCGACCGCGTTGTTTGGCGTGATGATCCGCAACTTCGCGCTGGTCCTCGCGCTGGCGATGCTGTTCAATCTGGCGTTTGCACGTTGGATGGCGTTGAACACAGCGGAGGGGCCGGCTCAACCGCGCGCCGAGCGAAACGCCATGCTGGCATGGCTCGTCGCCGGACTCGCCTTGGTGTTCAGCGAGTATGGCGCGCTCGCATTGATCGGCGCACATGTGCTGTGGGTGCTGCTGCATCCACGCTTGCGCGCGCAGGTGTGGCGGCCGCTGCTTGTTGGTCTCGTCGTGCTTGCACTGGCGTTTCTGGCGCTCGTACCGGGCCTGCTGGAGCAGGTCGAGCGCGGCAAACTCGACGCCGACCTGTCGCGCGATCTGATTGGCTTCGTGCTGCGGCTGGCCACGCCGCTCTTCGCCTTCCCGTTCGGTGAAACGATCCTGCCGTGGCATCCGCTGGTGTTGATCGCCGCCCCGTTCGTCGCCTGGGCGGCGATTCGCGCGATCTGGGTGCGCGAAACACGCGGGCTGGCACTGTTTTGCCTGCTGGTCTTTGCCGCGCCGCTGGCCTTCAATACGTTCATCCTCACGACCATCGCGACCGATCTGACGTTTCTGGCGATGCCGAGCCGGACGCTCTACGCCATGCCGCCGCTGCTCATGGTGATTGCCTTCGGTGCCGGCACGCTCCGGCCTGTCTGGCGCCGGCTGTCGTGGGTAGCCGTCGCGGCGGCAAACGTCGCCGCGCTGACCAATCTTGGGCTCGGCATTGAGTACCTGAACCCGATCTACGCCGTGCCGCTGCGGGAAATTCACCAGTACTTGCAGAGTCACACACGGTCAGGCGATCTGCTAATCAGCGATCTCGACATCGTCTACCAGTACTACTACGACCGCGCCCCGATTGCGGGTACGCAACTGATCCTGACCGAAGACGCTAACCTGCCATCGCTCAACGTACAGATCGCCGCGCGCACGCCGCCGCGCATCTGGCTGTTCGTGTTCGGCCGCGACCGCAGCAGCGCGGGAGACCGGGTGCCGGCGCTGCTGCAGCAACTCGACGGCCGCTATCGCGCCATTGACGAACTCCGGTATGCGCCAACCGACCCGCTGTACCGGGACGTCAAGCAGCGGCTGATCCCGCGCGCGGCCTACGACTACAAACTCATCATCCGGCTGTACGAGCGTTTGCCATGAATCGCCTATTCGCATTTGATGCGCGCACCGTGCAGGATCACTTTCCGGGCATCGCGCGTTATGGTTTCAATCTGGTCTCGGCCATGCTGGACCTGGACACAGGGCAACAATTCGAGCTACTCGGTCCTCCGCCCGAGCTCAACACGCGCTTCGACCTCTCGCCCTGGCAATCTAAAGCCAACGCGCGCGTCACGACCATCCCGGCATCGCTATTCTCGCTGGCCGGCCAGTGGCGCGCACGGCAATGGATCGCCCGGGTGAAGCCTCGACTCTATCATTCGCCCTATTACCTGATGCCGTACTGGACGCCATGCCCGTCCATCGTCACCGTCCACGACCTGATTCCTCTGCTCTACCCGCAATACTTTACGGCGATGCAGCGACTTATCTTCGGCATGGCGATGCGGCTGGCCGTTGGCCGGGCGCGGTGGATCATCGCCGACTCCGAATCGACGGCGCGCGACCTGCGCGCGCGGCTGCACGCGCGCACCGATCGTGTGGTGGTGATCCACTTGGGCGTGGATCCGGTCATGCAGCCTGCGCCTGCGGAGAACATTGAGGCGCTGCGCGCGCACTATGGGTTGCCCGAGCCATACGTTCTCTACGTGGGCAGCAACAAGCCGCACAAAAACTTGCTGCGCCTGGTCGAAGCGTACGCGCGGATCGCCGAGCGCGAACAGACGCCGCTGGTCGTGGCGGGGCACTGGGATGCGGAACACCCAGAGGCGCGGGAACGCGCGGAGCAACTTGGTCTGGGCCAATCCGTGCGCTGGCTCGGCGCGATACCGGCTGACGATCTGCCGGCGTTGTATAGCGGGGCGACGCTCTTTGTGTTTCCGTCGGAGTATGAGGGGTTTGGCCTGCCGGTGCTGGAGGCGATGGCGTGCGGCGCGCCGGTGCTGTGCGCGGACAGCAGCTCGCTCCCGGAGGTGGCCGGCGTCGCGGCCACGCTGATTGACCCGCGCCATATCGAAGGCTGGTCCCATGCCATCGAGCGACTGCTGGCCAACGCCGAACAGCGCGCCCAAATGCGGGAAGCCGGCCTGCGGCGCGCCGCGCGCTTCGCCTGGAGCGAGACGGCCCGCCAGACACTGGCAGTCTACCGGCGCGGCGTTACCTAGCCGGCGACTGCCACCGCGACAGGCGTTACCGCGAGCGTGCGCTTCAGCTCGGCCGGGTCGATCACCACGAGGAAGCCGCGTTTGCCGCCGTTAATGTAGATACGCGGCAGATCGAAGATCGTCTGCTCGGCGTAGATCGGCATGGTCTTGCGCGTGCCAAACGGGCTGGTGCCGCCGACCATGTAGCCGCTGTGCTTCTGTGCCATGTCGGGCGCGCACGGGGAGACCTGTTTCGCGCCGATCAGCCGGGCGAGCGTCTTGGTGGATACTTCGCGGTCGCCGTGCATCAACACGATCAACGGCTGTTTGCGGTCCGTTTCCATGACCAACGTCTTGACCATCATATGCTCGGGTACGCCCAGCGCGGCCGCCGAGACGCGCGTGCCGCCGTGCTCCTCGTAGTTATACAGGTGCGGCTCAAACGCTACGTTGTGCTCGCGCAGAAAGCGCACGGCCGGGGTGACGGGAAAGTCTTCCGAAGGCATCATGTACCTCGCTTGGCAAGATCCATCCCAAGTGTAATGGCAGTCGCAGCGTGCGTCAACCGCAATCTCGCTCACCCGATTTGCAGCCGCGAGTATAATCATAAGCAGCCATGGAAACCGTCAATCCCCGGCGCCCTCACCAGCCGCGTACTACCCCGGTCCGACGCTATGCGCGCGAGAAGTCGGCCGGCGCCGTCGTATATTACCGCGGCCGGCCGCTCGAATTTCTGCTGATCGCGGCCGGCTACTGGGAGTTCCCGAAGGGACGCATCGACGCGGATGAAAGCGAGGTCGCCGCCGCGCTGCGCGAAGTGCGCGAGGAGACCGGACTGGCTGTGCGCCTGCAAGACGGCTTCCGGCGCGAAACCAGCTACGTCTACCGCCACCACCGCGACGGGGAACTGGTGCGCAAACAGGTCGTCTATTTCCTCGGCGAAGCAACAACCCGCGATGTGTTGCTATCGTCTGAGCATCAGCACAAGGCGTGGCTGCCCTACGAAGAAGCACGGGCGCGGCTGCGCCACGAGAGCAGCAAACAGCTACTGGAGGCGGCCCACCAGTTTCTGCGCGAACGATCGCGCACAACCTGAAGGCCAGGGAGACATGGCGTTCGATGCTAATATGAGCGGCGACCGCGCCGCATGGTGGCACACGTTGAACGAGGCGCGGACCCGACGACCTTCACTGTGATACCCAATTCGGCGCATCGCCAGCGCCTCACAACGCACGATCAGGATTCCCCGCCGGACGCCATCTGCCCGGTCTGCCGCCGCCCGGTTGACCGAGCGCTTTTCGTTCTGTCGAGCCGTGTAGAACCGCGTTTTGCCCGGCGGATCCGGGCAGCGCATCCGGACTGGATCGAGTCGGAGGGCGTCTGCCCGGCCTGCGCATTCGACGCGGCGGAATCCGCCCGGCGCGAGCGCAGCGGGTACTCGCTGCAGGGTGAACTGCAACTGCCGTACCCCGCGTACGATGCCGGCGATGCGCGCTTGCTGCCGCTGGCGGCCCGCCTGCGCGCCCATCCGGTGTACGCCGGCCGGCGCATCACCATCGCATTTCTCGACTCCGGCTTCTACCCTCACCCGGACCTGATGCGTCCGCGCGAACGGATCCGGCGCTATGTGGATGCGACGGTCGACGAGCCGTTTGAAGCCCCGCTCCCGAAAGAGCCGAGCGTCGAGCAGTGGCACGGCACCATGACGTCCTGTGTGGGTGCGGGAAACGGCTTCCTGGCGCAGGGCATGTATGCCGGGCTCGCGCCGCATGCCCGCGTCGTGCTGGTCAAGGCCGGCAACCGCCGCACCCGCCGCATTCACGACCGCGACATCCTGCGCGCACTGCAATGGGTGGTTGACAACCATGAGCGTGACGATATCCGGATTGTCAACATCTCGCTCGGCGGCGACCGTGGCGCGACCGGGCGGCCGTCGGAACTGGACCGGCTGATCGAGGAGGCGGTTGCGCTGGGCATGATCGTCGTATGCGCCGCCGGCAACGGCGGTCAGCCGCATATCGACTCGCCGGCCACAGCGCCCTCAGCCATTGTGGTCGGCGGCGTCGACGACCAGAACACGCTCGAGGAGCGCCACTGGCGGCCATATCACTCCGACTGGGGCGCAGCCGCCGATGGCTCGCTCAAGCCCGACGTGATCGCCCCGGCCGCCTGGCTGCCCGCGCCAATGCTGCTGACATCGGAAACGCACAACGAGGGTATGCTGCTCTGGCAATTGATGCAATCCGGCGACCGCCAGTTTGCGCAGGCCATGCAGACATCACTCGCGCGCGAATACTTCAAGACGAGCACCATGCGCCTGCCGATCGCCGAAATCCGGCAGAAGATTCGCGGCCGCATGCTCGAGCAGAAGTTCGTCCACGCGCATTACCAGCACGTGGACGGGACATCATTCTCGGCCCCGATTGTATCTGCAATCGCGGCGCAGATGCTCGAGGCTAATCCATTGCTCACTCCGGGACTGATAAAGCGAATCGTCGGCGGCACGGCCGAGCGACTGAACGGCACGCCCGCCGAGCCCCAGGGTTGCGGTGTGATCAACGCCGCGCGCTCCGTGGCCGCCGCCCTGCGCGCACCCGGCGGGCCGCTGGCCGGCTTCCCGCTCTCGCCCGCCACGGAGCCATGGGGCATTACGTTCACGTGTTACAATCCCGACGCCACGCGCGTCGCGCTCGTCGGAACGTTCAACGGCTGGGACACACGCACGCACCCGCTGCGCAACACGGGCGGCGGCGTCTGGCAGATCACGATCGAAACTCCGGCACCAGGCGCGCACGCGTACAAGTTCTTTGTGGATAGCACGCGCTGGCTGCGCGACCCGGAAAACGGAGACGTCGTCGACGATGGCTGCGGAGACTATCACTCGGTCTTCCGCAGCGAATAGCAACCGCAAGGCAAAAGGATATGCAACGATTCGTTGACGGCTGGCACAGCCCGCGGCTCGACCGCCACATGGAAATCGTGACGTACGGTCACTATGGATTTCCGCTGCTGCTCTTCCCGACGGCGGCCGCCGACTACCTGGAATACGAGCGCTTTCACCTGATCGGCTCCATCGCCGACTTCATCGAAGCCGGCAAAGTGAAGGTGTTCTCGATCAACAGCATCAACAGCGAGTCGTGGATGAACCGTCGCGCGGCGCCGTGGTACCGCGCGCTGCGGCAGACGCAATACAACGGCTACGTCTGCGAGGAGGTGGCGCCCTATATCTGGAACGCCTGCCAGGGCCGCGTCGGTATCATCACGGCGGGCGCCAGCCTGGGCGCCTATCACTGCGCGAACCAGCTGTTTCGCCGTCCCGATCTGTTCGACGGCATGCTCGCCATGAGCGGCAACTACCACATCCGCAACTTCGCGGACGGCTACGACGACGAGAATGTGTACTACAACGATCCGCTGTCGTACCTGCCAAATCTTAATGATGATTACTACCTGCCGCTTTTGCGTCAAAAGCAGCATATACATATACTGACGGGGCAGGGTGCGTACGAGCGACCGGAGTATTCGCGCGAGTTGTCGGGCATTCTCTCGGCCAAAGGCATTCCCCACGAGCTTGACATCTGGGGCTATGACATGCCGCACGACTGGCCGACCTGGCGGGCAATGATCCGGTACACCATCGAGTCCAAGTTCTAGCGGGCGTCGCCCATGCGGCGTCAGTGATCAAGGAGACAAAGCGCATGCATAAAATCGGAGTGATCGTGGGCCGCGAGTGGTCCTGGCCGCCCGCGTTCATTGAAGAGGTGAACAAGCGCGCTGCGGGAGTGACGGCCGAATACGCCAAGCTGGGCGGAACGCGCATGAACGAGCCGTGCGAGTACGCCGTGCTGGTCGATCGCATCTCGCACGAGGTGCCGTACTACCGCTCATATCTGAAGAACGCCATCCTCCAGGGCGCGCACGTCATCAACAACCCGTTCATGTGGACGGCGGACGACAAGTTTTTCGAGGCGTCGCTCGCCACCCGGCTCGGCGTGGCGAGTCCGAAGACCGTGGTGCTGCCCAACAAGGAGTATGTGCCAGGCATTGTCCACAGCGAAAGCCTGCGCAACCTGAAGTACCCCGTGCCGTGGACCGAGCACGTCGAGTATCTCGGCGGCTTCCCCGTGATTCTCAAGGACGCCCACGGCGGTGGCTGGAAGAATGTCAACAAGATCAGCAACTGGGATGAGTTGTGGCACGCCTACAATGCGAGCGGCCTCCTGACGATGGTGCTGCAAGAGTACATCGAGTGGGACAGCTACGTGCGCGTGATGTGCCTCGGGCAGGACGACGTGCTCGTCATGAACTACGATCCGAACCATCGCAAGTATGAGGATCACACGCTGTCGCCCGAACTGTATGAGCGCGTCGTGAAAGATTGCAAGGCGCTCGTGTCCGCACTCGGTTACGACATGAACACGGTGGAACTGGCGATCAAGGACGGCGTGCCGTACGCGATCGATTTCATGAACCCGGCGCCCGACATGGACACCCACTCGCTCGGCGAGCCGCGCCACCTCTGGTGCGTGAGCCACATGGCCGACCTGTGCATCCGGCTGGCCAAAGAGCCGCAGCCGCAGAGCCTGGAAATGCGCTGGAGCCGCTTCTTTGGCGGTGGCGCACCGGCGGCCCAGACCGCCGCTCCGGTTGTTGCGGAAGCCGCCGCGCCGGAGGCGAAGCCGAAGAAGCCGCGCACGACGACGCGAAAGAAGAAGGACGGCGCAGGCTAGCCGCCTCAACAATGACATGGCGCACCGGGGAGTTGCCCGGCACGCCGCCAAGGAGAGATCATGTTCTCGCGACTGTCGAACTCATGGGAATTGGTAAAAGCCAGCGCCCGCGTGCTGGCGGCCGACAAGGAGTTGCTGGTCTTCCCGATCCTGTCGGCGATTGCATCGGTGCTGGTTATGGCCACGTTCAGCGTGCCGACCTTCCTGGCCGGCATCTTTGATGCCGCGACGACCGGCGGCGGCGTGCCCATCGTCGGCTATGTGATCGGCTTTCTGTATTACGTTGTCCAGTACTTTGTCGTCATCTACTGCAACTCGGCGCTGGTCGGCGCCGCGCTGATCCGCCTGCGCGGCGGCGACCCGACGGTCGGCGACGGACTGCGCATCGCCAATAAGCACCTTAGCGCGATCCTCGGTTATGCCGTCATCTCTGCAACCGTCGGCATGATTCTGCGGGCGTTGTCAGGCCGCAACAACAGCTTAGGGCGCATCGTCGCCTCACTCATCGGCATGGCCTGGGGCTTGGCCACATTTCTGGCCGTACCGATTCTTGTAAATGAGGAAGTCGGCCCAATTGACGCCATCAAGCGCAGCGTCACCTATCTCAAGAAAACATGGGGCGAGCAAGTGGCCGGCAACCTCGGTATTGGCGCCGTGACCGGGCTGGTATTTTTCTTCGTGATCATGCTCATGATCCTGCTCATCATGCTGGCCGTGATGGCCGAATCGACCGCGCTGATCATTGGCACCGGGGCCGTCTTCGCCGTGATCCTGGTGGCGCTCGCGCTTGTGAGCTCGGCGCTGTCGAGCATCTACACGGCCGCCGTGTACCGCTACGCGGCCGAAGGCGAGGCGAGCGGGTTCTTCGACCGCAATCTGGTCACGCAGGCTTTCCGATCCAACTCATAGCCGCCTGACTCCGCCGGCGGCGCGCACACCGGAGCGCCTTCCATGACAAACCTGCACGACGCGATTGAAACCTATCACGGACTGCTGACCGATGACGTCGCCGCCGAGAGCGACTGGCAACTCGACGACCAGCACCGGCGGCGTGGGCTCTTCTTCGGCTCGCGCAAGATGTGCACCGTGCTGCGCCCGCGCTTTCTCACTACCGCGCAGTATCGCCGCCTGCAGAATGCGATCAGCGCCGTCATGCCGGCCTTCGACCGCGCCTATCGCGCCGCGCTGGCCGACCCGAACGTGCGGGCGCAGTTCGGGCTGGCCGACTGGGAAGAGGAGCTTATTCGCATTGAGCCGCGCTACGCCGCGCCGAGCCCGACCGCGCGCATGGATTCGTTTTACCTGACCGACGACGGCACGATCGCGTTCACCGAGTACAACGCCGAAGTTCCCGCCGCGGCCGCCTACAACGAGTCGCTCACCGAGATCTTCTACGGCATGCGCATCATGCGCGAGTTTGAGAAGCAGTATGAAGTAGTCAAGCTGCCCGCCCGCCACCACACGATGCACGCCCTGCTCGACTCGTATCGCCAGTGGGGCGGGCGCGAGCGGCCGAACATCGCGATCCTCGATTGGCGCGAAGTGCCGACCTACAGCGAGTTCGTGCTCTTCAACGACTACTTCGCGTCGCAGGGGTACGAGAGCCGCATCGTAGACCCGCGCGAGGTGGAGTACCGCAACGGCAAATTGATGGCGGGCACGTATCACATCACGCTTATTTACAAGCGCGTGCT
Source organism: Chloroflexota bacterium (assembly GCA_016235055.1). Lineage (NCBI taxonomy): Bacteria > Bacillati > Chloroflexota > Chloroflexota bacterium. The sequence goes on from JACRMK010000036.1 coordinate 41,568, forward strand.
CATCACCGAGTTGATCGAACGCTGCGGGATCGACGGGCCGGTCGTGCAGGCGGTCCGCGACGGCGCCGTGTGCATGGTCAATTCGTTCCGCTGCAAGATTCTGCACCGCAAGACCAGCCTGGCCGTCCTGAGCGACGAGCGCAATGCTCACCTGTTTACCCCGGCACAGCGCCAGGCGATCGATGCGACGATACCGTGGACCCGCCTGCTGGCTGAGCGCCGCGCCGTGATCGACGGCGCGAAAGTCGACCTGCTGCCCTACCTGTCCGCGCGCCGCAACGATTTCGTGCTGAAGCCGTCCGACGAGTACGGCGGCAAAGGGATCGTCCTCGGCTGGACGGTTGACCAGACGGAGTGGGAGGCTAAACTCAAGGAATACCTCTCGTCGCCCACGATCGTGCAGAAGCGCGTGACCTTGCCGAGCGAGCCGTTCCCCTCGTTCGTCGACGGCCAGGTGGATATCTACGACCGCATGCTCGACACCAATCCGTACATCTGGTACGGCAATTACATGTCGGGCTGTCTCACGCGCATCAGCACGGCGGCGCTCTTGAACGTCACGGCCGGCGGCGGTTCGACCGTGCCGACCTTCGTCATCGAACAACGCGACTAAAGCTGTTTCCCGAAAGAACCGGCATGACGGCTGGCGTAGGGACAGGTCTTTGACCTGTCCGGTGGGCGGGTCAGAGACCGCCCCTACGCGACCTGACACCGAGCATATCAGATCAATGCGGGAAACGCCGTAGCATCGCCAACCTGCCCGGAGGGAGCGAGTTCATGGCCCAGACCCCGTCGTTCAGCATCGGCATCGAGGAAGAGTACCAGATCATCGATCCGGAAACGCGCGAGCTCAAGTCGTACATCACGGAGTTGCTGGAAGAGGGCAAGATGACGATGATGGAGCAGTATATCAAGCCCGAACTGCACGCGTCCACGATCGAGATCGGCACCAACGTGTGCCGGACGCCGGCCGAAGCGCGCGCCGAACTGGTGCGGCTGCGCCGGGGCGTCATGGACCTGGCGTACAAGAACGGCCTGCGCATCGCGGCCGCCGGCTCGCACCCATTCTCGAAATGGATCGACTCCGAGATCACGCCGTATGAGCGCTACCTCGGCGTGCGGCAGGACATGGCCGACCTGGCGCAGCGCCTACTGATCTTCGGCACGCACATCCACATCGGCATCGAAGACCCCGAGTTCCTGATCGACGCGATGAACGTGTCGCGCTACTTCATGCCGCACGTCATGTGCCTGTCCAACTCGTCACCGTTCTGGAACGGCCGCGACACCGGCTTGCAGTCGTACCGCAGCATCATCTTCCGCAACTTTCCGCGCACCGGTATCCCGCGCGAATTCGGCTCGTACGCGGAATTCAAGGGCTTCGTGGATTTCCTGGTGCGGACGAACAGCATTCCAGACGGCAGCAAGATCTGGTGGGACGCGCGCCCCAACGCTAAGTATCCGACGCTCGAGTTCCGCGTCTGCGACGTCTGCACGCGTGTGGACGAGGCAATTGCCATCGCCGCAATCTTCCAGGCGATCATCTACAAGCTCTGGAAGATGCGCCGCGACAACATCACCTTCCGCAAGTACCCGAACGCGCTGATCGAGGAGAACAAGTGGCGCGCGGTGCGCTACGGCCTGCACGGCAAGCTGATCGACTTCGGCAAGGAGACCGAGATGCCGGCGCGCGAACTGATCCACGAACTGCTGGACTGGTTTATCGGCGACGTGGTCGATGAATTGGGCAGCCGCAAGGAAGTCGCCTACGCCTACCGCATCCTCGAAGAAGGCTCCAGCGCCGACCGCCAACTGGAGACGTTCAAGCAGACCAACAGCCTGCGCGCCGTGGTGGACCGCATCATCGCCGAAACCGAGGAAGGCGTCCGATAACCCGTGTCTAACCAGGTGCCTGCGGCCTCAAGCACGATTAGCGACGACGTCAGCCTCGACCTGCTGGTACACGCTACGCACGAAGCCGGTTACAAAGTGGGCGGCATCGGCGCGGTGCTCGACGGCTTGCTGCGGCAGCCGGCGTACAACCGCGCGGTGCGGCGTACCATTCTCGTGGGACCGTTCGATCCGTGGAACGGGCGCGCGATGGAGCGGCTCTACGCGCCCGGTAACGGCTTCCGCGCCCGGTACTCTTCCAATGACGGGCTCTACGACGTGCCGCCGGAAGTGGCGCGGGCGCTCGAACAAGTGGAAATCGGCTACCGGGTGCGCATCCTGTACGGTACGCGCGCGTTTGGCGAAGCTGAACACGAGGTCTTGCTGGTCGAGTCGCGCAGCGCCGCCGCGCAGGCGACCAACGACTTCAAGTTCCACCTCTGGGAACGCTACGGGATTGACTCGTACCGCTACCAGGCCTATCCCGAGTACGAGTCGTATATCCAGGCCGCCGAGCCGTCGTTCGCTGCGGTGCGCGCACTGGCCGACAGCCAACCGGGACGCGCCGCGATCATGGCGCATGAGTGGCTGGGACTGCCGGTCGCATTCTGCGCCAAACGCCACCAGCCCGACGTCTGGCGCACCGTGTTCTACGCCCACGAGGCGGCTACAGCCCGCGCGCTCGTCGAGAACCACAACGGACACGACACGCGCTTCTACAATGCCATGTTCGCGGCGCGCGACCGGGGGTTGTCGCTGGAACAGGTTTTCGGCGACTGGCGCGGTTTCTTCAAACATGCGCTGCTGCTCGCGGCCAGCCGGTGTGATAGCATCCTCGCTGTCGGCGACCTCGTTGTGGACGAGTTGCGCTTCCTCTCCCCGGCATTCGCGCATCGCCCCATCGCCCTCGTCTACAACGGGGTGCCGTCTCCGAACGTCACCCTCGACGCCCGCCGGGCCAGCAAGCAAAAGCTCCAGCAGTACGTGCAGAACCTGCTCGGCATTCGCCCGTCGTGGATCTTCTCGCATGTGACGCGATTGGTCTCCAGCAAGGCGCTCTGGCGCGATCTACGCGTCATGGAGCACCTCGACCGCCAACTCGTGGAGCGCGGCGAGAGCGCAGTGCTGTTCGCTTTGACGTCGTCACTGCCGGCCGGACGGCACAGCGACGATGTTCACCGTTGGGAGCGCGAGTACGGCTGGCCGGTCAACCACCGGAGCGACAACGGCGACCTGGCGGATCTCGAATTCGCGTACTTCGATGCGGTGCAGCAGTTCAACCGCATCGCACACACCACTCGGATCGTGTTCATCAACCAGTTTGGGTTCAGCCGGGAACGGTGCGGCGCGCGCATGCCGGCCGACATCGGCTTCGCCGATCTGCGCAACGGCACGGATCTGGAGTTCGGGCAGTCGATCTACGAGCCGTTTGGCATCGGCCAGGTCGAACCGCTGGCATCCGGCGCGCTCTGCTGCCTCAGCAACACGTGCGGCTGCGTCGGCTTCATCAGCCGCGCCGGTGGCATCGAATTGCCCAACATCGTGCTGGCCGATTACGTCAGCCTCCCGGCGCGTTACCAGGGGCTTGGCCTGGGGCAGTTGCTCGGCATCGGCCAGTGGGAGCGCGACTTTGTCGAAGGCAACGAGGCGCGTCGCGTCGCGGGCGTGATCGCCGAGCGGCTGCCACGCGACGACGCAGCCGCGCGCCAGTTGCTGGAAGACGGCGCCGCCCTCGCACAGCGCATGTCGTGGTCTGTCGTCGTCGAGCAGTATCTGCTGCCGGAACTGCAGCGGCTGTTCTGATCCACGAAGGGACACGAAGGAACACCAAGAGAAACAAAGCTTCAGTAGCGTATGACAGATCTATTGCTCAAAGACGCAGTGTTCGCGATTATCGGCGCTGCGATTGAGGTTCATCGCACACTCGGTCACGGATTCCTTGAGGGAGTGTATCAGGAAGCGCTGGAAATTGAGCTTGTGGCGAAAGGGATTCCGTTCGAATCGCAGAAACCGCTTGCGATCAGCTACAAAGGCCACAGGCTTGCCAAATCATACGTCGCTGACTACCTGTGTTACGGGCAGATCATCGTTGAGATCAAGGCACTTGAACAGATGAGCGGGATTGAAGAAGGTCAGCTTCTCAACCATCTCCGTGCCAGTGGCATGAAAGTCGGACTGTTGATCAACTTTGGGCGTCCCGGCAAACTCGACTGGAAGCGTTTCGTCTGGTAACGGCACAGCCGAATTCGGTTTTGAATCATTGGTGTTCTTTCGTGTCCCTTCGTGGATAAGGAATTGGCGTTATGTCTGACGTCCTCGCGATCATCATGGCCGGCGGCGCCGGCACGCGGCTGTCGGTGCTGTCCGATGAACGGTCGAAGCCGGCGGTGCCATTCGCCGGACGCTACCGCATCATCGACTTCACGCTGTCTAACTGTGTGAACTCGGATATCTTCAATATCGCCGTCCTCACGCAATACCACCCGCACTCGCTGAACCGGCATATCGGCATCGGCAAACCGTGGGACCTCGACCGCGCGCGCGGCGGCGTGCGCCTGCTGCAGCCGTATCAGGGTCGCAGCGGCCAGTCGTGGTACGGCGGCACGGCCGATGCCGTTCTGCAGAACCTCGACCACATCCGCAACGAGAACCCGGATCGGGTCATCCTCCTATCGGGCGATCATATCTACAAGATGGACTACCGCCCGATGCTGGCGTTTCATACGCTGCACAATGCGGATCTGACCGTCGGCGTGATGCACGTACCGCTGAAGGAGACCGACCGCTTCGGGATCATGCAAGTCGATGACGACCTGCACATCACCGCTTTCTACGAGAAGCCCAAAGCACGCGACAAAGGCACGCTGGCGTCGATGGGCATCTACATCTTCAAGCCGGATGTGCTGGCCGACCGCCTGTCGCGCGGGGCCACCGCGCACCCCGACCTCGATTTCGGCAAGCACATCATTCCGGACATGATCGACAATGCGCGTTGTTTCGCGTATGCCTTCGACGGCTACTGGGTCGATGTCGGCACCATTCAGTCGTACTGGGAAACGAACCTCGCGCTGCTCGCGCCGGCGCCGCCGCTGAACCTGTATGACAGCGAGTGGACGATCCACACGCTGAGCCAGGAGCGTCCGCCCGTCAAGATCGGGCTGCAGGGGCGCGTGGTGCGCAGTATGGTCTGCAACGGTTGCGTCGTGCGCGGCAGCGTGGAGAATTCGGTGCTCTCGCCCGGCGTGCAGGTTATGCCCGGCGCGGTGGTGCGCGACTCGATCGTGATGAATGACGCCTGGATCGGCCCGGACGCGCGACTGGAGCGCGTCATCGTGGACAAAGACGCCGTCATCGGGCACCGCACGCAGTTGGGTGCGGGCGACGACAACACGCCGAACGTTGCGCAACCCGACAAATTGTACGGCGGCATCACCGTGGTCGGTAAGGGCGCACGTATCCCGGCCGACCACTGGATCGGGCGCAATGTCGTCGTACAAACCGGCGTGCCCGAAGAGGCGTTCAGCGCATTTGCCGGGCGGGTGCCCAGCGGCGCCACCGTGAAATGAGAGTGTGACATGGAACCACTGGCGATGATCCTGGCCGGCGGCGAGGGCGCCGGCCTCGGCGTCCTGACCGCGCAGCGCTCCGAAGCGGCCCTGCCGTTTGCCGGCAAGTACCGCATCATCGACTTCGTGTTGTCCAACTGCGTGAACTCCGGCATCTTCCACGTGGCCGTGCTGACGCAGTACCAGCCGCGCTCGCTCAACGAGCATATCGGCATCGGCAAGCCGTGGGACCTCGATCGCGCGCGCGGCGGCGTGCGCTTGCTGCAGCCGTACCAGCGGCGGCGCGGCGAGGCCGGCACCTGGCAGGAAGGCACCGCCGACGCCGTACGCTTCAACCTCGACTACGTGCTCGAGCACGACGTCGACCCGGTGCTGATTCTGGCCGGCGACCACATCTACAAGATGAACTATGGCGAACTGCTCGCCGCGCACGCCGCCAGCGACGCTGACGTCACGCTGGCCGTGCGCCCCGTGAACCCGCTCGACGTGTATCGCTTCGGCATGATCGCGACCGATGGCAGTGGCCGCGTCACACAGTTCGAGGAAAAGCCGGAGCGTACGCGCGCCACGCTGGCGTCCATGGGTATCTATGTTTTCCGGCGCGACGTACTGATCGAATGGCTGACCGGCCCCGGAAAGGGCCAGCACGACTTCGGGCGCGATGTGTTCCCTACCCTTGTCAAGGAGCGGCACGTTCACGCCTATGCATTCCACGGTTTCTGGGACGACGTCGGCAATATTCAGTCGTACTGGGAAGCGAACATGGCGTTGCTGGCCGAGTCGCCGGCGCTCAATCTGCACGACCCGGAGTGGATCATCCACACGCGCAGCGAGGAACGGCCCGCCGCCCTCATCGGCGCCGAGGCGCGGGTGGACGGCAACTTGCTGTGCGACGGCTGCATGGTGGACGGCAACGTCTCGCACTCGGTCATCTCGCCCGGCGTGTACGTCGCGCCCGGTGCGATCGTGCGCGACTCGATCATCATGAACGACGCCGTCATCGGCGAAAACGCGGTGCTCGACCGGGTCATCTGCGACAAGCAGGTGGTCATCGGCGCCGGTGCGCAAATCGGCGGCGGCACCGACAACACGCCCAACGCGCGCGCACCGCACCGGCTCAACACAGGCGTGACGCTGATCGGCAAGCGAACACGCCTGCCGGCCAGGATCGTCATTGGTCGCAATGTCGAGATCGCGCCGGACCAGCCGGAGCGCGCGTTCCCGCCGGGCGGCCGCGTCCCGAGCGGCGCCAGCGTTCCATAACTCACTCGCCGCCCTCAGGGGCGGCTTTTTGCGAAGGCATACCGCAAAAGTGTAGGGATCGCACGGAAAGCCAGACCGTCATTCCGGCATGTTTCGATGTCCGCCGGAATCCACTCAAAAAGGCGGCGCTGGCTTTGGAGACAGTGGGTGCCGGCTAACACCATGCCGGCATGACGAGGGGGCGCAGCTCCGACAGTTTGGCGGTATACCCTTTTCGCGCAGCAATTCTCATTTTGGAGTCGGCCGCCAGGTTGCCTCCTCATCCCCTGGCCCCTGCTCCCCCGCGCGCGCGGGGGAGCAGGGGAAAAGCTAACGGGGAGGGCAACGCCGCTTTCTTGTCGAGCCAGCTTGCGTGACAAGCACCAGGGGGGCCAGTTCATAGCAAGTCGGCATTGGAAAGTACCCGCCCAAGGCCAAAATGAGAATTGCTGCTTTTTGCGACATCCACTTGACACGAACGGTTGTTCGTTGTAAGCTTGAAATCGAACGTATATTCTAATCCCCAGGAGGGAGTCACATGCCGTCACATCCGATCATCCACATCGAGATTCCAGCCAGTGATCTGGCGGTCGCCGCCAGGTTCTACAAAGAAGCGTTTGGCTGGAAGACCGAGCACATGCCGCAGTTCAACTACACCACCTTTGCCGCCGAAGGCGGGCCGGGCGGCGGCTTCAACCCGGTCAGCGACGAGATGCCGGTGAGCCAGCCGCTCATTTACCTCTACACCGCCGACATCGAAGCATCGCTCAAGCAGGTCGAGCAGGCGGGCGGCAAGACGCTGATGCCCCGGCACGAGATTCCCAACATCGGGTGGTTCGCGCATTTCAGCGACCCGACCGGCAACCGCATGGCGCTCTTTACCCCGATAGAAATGGGCGCAGTCAGCTAGCCGGCGAGCGAACGCCGCTGCACAATTTCACAGACCCGAAGGGTTTCGCCGAACACGCTCCAATGCGCGTGGAGCGCCAGAAACCCTTCGGGTCTTGCCATTGGTGGGCCCCCGATCAGCCGCCCAGTCCGGCCTTTGGCGTGGCTATGGTACAATCGTGACGATAGCGGTACGGCAAACCATGCTCCACCCGAGGACTCCATGACCGCAAAGCCGATCTTCCTGTGCCTGTCCACCGAGTTCAAGGGCCAGCAACTGATTGAGGCGTGCCACGACCTCGGCGCGCACGTCATCCTGATCACGCGCGAGAAGTGGAAAGACGAGGAATGGCCGCGCCAGGCAATCGATGAACTGTTCTTCATGCCAGAACTGAAGGACCGCGAGCATATGCTCAACGCCGTCTCCTATCTGGCACGCACGCGCCGCATCGACCGCATCTTCCCGCTCGACGACTTCGACGGCGAGATCGCCGCTGCGCTGCGCGAGCACCTGCGCATCCCCGGCCTGGGCGAAACGGCAATTCGCTTCTTCCGCGACAAGCTCTCCATGCGCGAGCGCGCACGCGAGGGCGGCATCGCGGTGCCGGAGTTTGTCGGCGTCATCAACTACGACCGCATCCGCGACTTCATGGCGCGCGTGCCCGCACCGTGGATGCTCAAGCCGCGCGGCTCGGCCGGCGCGATGGGCATCAAGAAAATTGGCTCATCGGATGAACTCTGGGACTGGCTCAACCGGCTCGGCGACGAGCAGTCGCACTACCTGCTGGAGCAGTTCGTGCCGGGCAACGTCTTTCATGCCGACGCGATCGTGTGGGATGGCGAAGTACAGTTCAGCGTGGTATCGGCCTACGGGCGGCCGCCACTGACCGTGTCGCACGGCGGTGGCGTCTTCACCTCGCGTATCATGCGCCGCGACGATCCGCTGGCGCGGGCGCTGAGCGGCCTCAACCGGAACGTGATCAAGACACTCGGCATGGTGCGCGGCGTCAACCACATCGAGTTCATCCAGGCCGACGCCGATGGGAAGCTGTACTTCCTTGAAGCGGCGGCGCGCGTTGGCGGCGCGAACCTCGCCGACATGGTGACCTATGCAACCGGCGTCAACCTCTGGCGCGAGTGGCCGCGCGTCGAGTTGGCGCATGCCCGCGGCGAGCGCTACGAGCTTCCGGCCATCAGGGAAGGCTACGCCGGCATCCTGAACTGCCTCGCGCGGCAGGAGCATCCGGACCTGATGCAGTTCAGCGACCCCGAGGTCGCATGGCGCACGACGCGCCCTTACTTCGCCGGGCTGATCGTCGCCGGCCCGGACGCCGAGCGCATCGAGCGCCTGCTGGGGTCATACGCGGAGCGCTTCACGCAGGAGTTCCTGGCCGTCCTGCCGCCGATCGACAAGCCGCTGTAACATACACAGACCTCGCGGGTTGAAGACCTGTTAGGTCTGGATGTCCTTATCGCGCCAGCGTCGGCGGTGGGATCTTGCTCGGCTCTTCCGCGAACGCCGCGGCGAGGAACCGTGCGATGCGCGGGTAGGCGTCGAGCTTGTTCGCCAGCCTGACCAACCCGTGCCCTTCGTCGGAATAGACGAGCATCTCCACCGGCACGTTGCGCGCGCGCAGCGCGTCCGCAATCTGCTGCGCCTCGGAGAGCGGCACGCGCGGGTCGTTAGCGCCGTGCACGATAAACAGCGGCGCGCGGATGCGGTCCACGTAGCGGATCGGCGAGATGCGCTCCAGGAATGCGCGGTCGCGCTCCAGCGAGCCGTATTCGGCCTCGCGGTGCTCCCGGCGGTACGAACTGGTATTCTGCAGGAATGTCAGCAGGTTGCTGATGCCGACGATATCGACGCCGGCCGCCCACAAATCCGGGAAGTTCGTCAGCGCCGCCAGCACCATGAAGCCGCCGTAACTGCCGCCGTACACGGCGATTCGGCCCGGGTCCACGTCGGGTTGCTGCTTCAGCCAGAGCGCCGCGTGCGCCAGATCGGCCACGGCGTCCATGCGCTTATCCACATCGTCCAGGTGCACATACGATTTGCCATAGCCGGTCGAACCGCGCACATTGGGCGACAGCACCGAATAGCCGCACTGTACGAAGTATTGCAAGATCGGGAACAGCATCGGCTGTGTCTGGCCCTCCGGGCCGCCGTGCACATGCACGATTACCGGCTTGCGCCCTTCGCGCTGGGCGCGATAGTACCAGGCCGGAACGCGTCGACCGTCAAACGTCGGGTAGTGCACTAGTTCGGGCTCCACAAACGACGCCCGCGGGATGCCCGCATGGCCGCTGTGCGTGACCTGACGCGCCTGGTCGTTCTGCACGTCCCAGACCCACAGATCGGCGGTGCGCGTCGGCGTCGAGAACGCAAAAGCCAGCAACCGGTCGTCCGGCGAGAACTCCGGCGCGTCGGCTTGCACCGGGCTGACCACGCCGGTCGGCACGCCCGGCGCCAGCCGCGTCGAGCCGGTCAGCAGGTCATGCACCATCAGTTCGATCTTACCGTCGGCGTTGACACCCCAGGCCAGCATGCGCCCGTCGTGCGAAGCCGACAGCATCTCCACTTCGGCATCGGGCGTCGCCACCCAATGATTCTTCAGGTCCGACAGGCGGATACGCACGACGCCTGAAAACTCGCGCTCGCTGTCCGACAGGCAAAAGAGCGAGCGGCCGTCGCCGGAGTAGACGGCATGATGGTAGCGCACTTCGCCTTCGTGCGCCGTCAGCAGGTGCACCGATTTGTCAAGCAGTGAGAACTCGTACAGGTCGTGGTTCATCGAGCTGCGCGCCAGTTGCACCAGCACGCGCGCGCCGCCCGGCGCCAGCGCCAGCGGCCGCAGGAAGCCCGGCTCATCGTTCTGCCAGACCAACGTCGCCTCGTCGGCGCTCAACGCCTGCACGTAGAGATCGTAGCGATCGGGCCGCCGGCGATTGGCGGCAAAGACGATCTGCGTGCCGTCGTCCGACCAACTGCCGAACACGTGCATGGTGCCGCCATCGTTCGTCAGCCGGCGCTCCTCGCTACCGTCGCCATTGATCATGAACAACTGCGCGTTCTCGTCACCGTCCGAATCGCGCGCGAAGATGATACGACCGTCGGCGGGCGACGGCCATGCACCGGTCACGCGGTCGCGCCCGAACGTCAACTGGTGCGGCCAGCCGCCGTTGACCTCCATGCGCCACAACTGCGGGTAGCCGGTGATATTGCTGAGGAAGAGCAGCGCGCTGCCGTCGGCTGTGAATTTGGGATCGTACGACTGGCGGATATTGAGGTAGTTCTCGAACAGAATCGGCATAGTCACTCCACGAGAATTACGGGCTAAATTGGTGCAACGTCACGGGCAAATGCCCGGCAGCTAACTTCGTGCGGTCAACTCGTCCGGCAGCGTGCCAAACGCACGCACGCTTGAGTCGTTTCCTGCTCGTTCTCGGCTGCGCTCAGCGCCCGATGAAACGGGGCAAGCGGCCCTCGACAATCGCCGACACGCCAATCACGGCGTCCTCGCTCTCGCCGAGTTCCAGCGCATGCGCCGCTTCCAGGTGCAAGCCATCGGCGATGCCGAGCTCGCCGCCGCGTACGACGGCATCCAGGATCGCGCTCAGCGCCAGCGGCGCGCCGGCCGCCAGCCGCTGCGCGAACGCGCGTGAAGACTCCATCAGCTCCGGACCGCGGTATACACGGTTCACCAGCCCGGCAATCAGCGCGTCCTGCGCGTTCCAGCGGTCCCCGGTCAACAGGTATTCCAGCGCGCGGGCGCGGCCCACCAGCAGCGGCAGGCGCTGCGTGCCGCCCCAGCCCGGCATGATACCCAGCGTCACTTCGGTGAACGCCAGTTCGGCCGAATCCACCATGAAGCGCAGGTGGCACGCCAGCGCCAGTTCGAGGCCGCCGCCAAAGGCGTGCCCGTTAATCGCCGCCAGCACCGGTTTCGGAAAGTGCTCAATGCGCGTGAACAGTTCCCCGCCGCGCCGCATGAAATCCTCGACCTCTTCGCTGGCATACTCGCGGAAATCGGCGCCGGCGCTGAAGGCGCGTTCGCCGCTGCCGGTGACGAGCACCGCGCGCGTGGCCGCATCCTGCTCGATAGCGGCCAGCACCTGATCGAGTTCGATCAGCATGGCGCGGCTGATCGCGTTAGTCGGCGGGTGCACCAGCGTGATCGTCGCCACACCGTCGGCCTTGGCATACGTCAGGTTTGTGTAGGTCATAGTCGTGGGTGGTCGAACGCCAAACCGGGCGCGACCACTCTGTGGGTGCTCACATTATACACGCATTGCGGCGCACAAAAACAGCCATCCGCGCCCGATCGGGCGCGGATGGCTGCATCAGCCTGTACGTCGAGTCGCGCTCAGGTGATGCGTGCCGGGACCGGTCGACGGGCGATTATCCGGTCAAAGCGCCAGCTACCGACCAGCACGATCAGGTAGTAGCCCGCATAGGCGATGAGTTCGGTCAGCGACGGCCGCGGGTTGTAGCCAAACAGCGTGCGAACCAGCGCGCCAAGCAGGGTATCGGTTGGCAGAATGGCGCTGGTATCCCAGGCATGTTCGATTACCTCGGGCACGATCGCGGCCTCGTTGAACTCATGCACACCCCGTCCGACCAGGCCGGCGGCGAACAGAATCAGGATGACGCTCGTCACGCGGAAGAACTCGCGCGTGCTGAGCTTCACCGTCGTGGCGAAGATGAGATAGCCGACCGCCACAGCGCAGGCCAGCCCGATCGCCGTGCCGGTCAGCGTTTCCTGCGCCGACGAACTGAAGGCATTGGCGCTCAGCAGCAGCGCCGTTTCGACGCCTTCACGGAAGACCGCCAGAAACGCCAGGCTGAACAGGCCCCACCCGGCGCCAGTGCCGGTAATCGCCTGGCGCACCTCGCGCTCAAACTTGCCCTTCATCTGCGCGCCCTGGAAACGCATCCAGAAGATCATCCACGTCAGCACAATGGCCGCAAGCATAAATGTCGTGCCCTCGAAGATCTGCTCAGCCGCGCCTTCCAACTCGATTCCGATGGCGGTCAGCGCAACGGCAACGGCGATCGAGGCCGCGACGGCAGCGGCCACGCCGCCCCAAACCAGCGAACGACGCCCCCGGCTGTCGCCCATCTGGGCCAATGCACCCAACAGGAGCCCGACCACAAGCGCCGCCTCAAGCCCTTCGCGAAACGCGAGCAGAACCGCTGAAAACATGACGACTCTCCCTGACAGTAAGTGTTGAAACGCTTCAATTTGGCCTCGCTATGGCGTAAGCCCATACGAACCAATGGCGTTAGTATACGCTAACGCATCTGTTTTGTCAATATGTATGAGAGAATTAATAAAAACAGGGATGGATCGCTTTCGACCCATAAACAAAGGACTTCCGGGGCAAAGACCCCGGAAGTCCTGAGCATAGCGATGCGTAGAAGCGAGCCTACGGCGTTGCGATCTCTTCGGTTGGCGCGGCTACCGCAGACGCCTTGTCCGCCTCCGACAATTTGCGTTTGAGTATCTTTCCGACCAGTGTCTTCGGTAGATCGCTATGAAACTCCACCTGCTTCGGCACTTTGTACGGCGACAGGTGCTCGCGGCAGTACGCGATGATCTCCTCCGGCGTCGCCGTCTCGCCGTCTTTCAGCACGATATGCGCCTTGGGCAGTTCGCCGTGATACGGATCCTTCACGGCAACGAGCGCCGCCTCTTTGATCTTCGGATGGCGGTACAGCACCTCTTCGACGTCGCGCGGGAAGATCTTGAACCCGCCCGCAATGATCATGTCCTTGATGCGATCCACGACATAGAAGAAGCCGGCCTCGTCCATGCGGCCGATGTCGCCCGTGTGCAGCCAGCCGTTGCGGATCATGCGCTGCGTCTCATCCGGCCGGTTCCAGTAGCCGCGCATAATCTGCGGGCCGCGCACGCAGATCTCCCCGATCTCGCCGGTCGGCAGCAGCGTATCGCCGTCATCCAGGCTGATGATCGCGGCCTCGGTATCCGGCACCGGCAGGCCGATGCTGCCGGTCGTGCGCCGCCCGTGAATCGGGTTGCAGTGCGTCAGCGGCGCCGTCTCGGTCATGCCGTAGCCCTCGACAAGTCGTCCGCCGGTCACGCGCTCGAAGCGCTCCTGCACCTCCGCCGGCAGCGCCATCGCCCCGCTGACGCAAACCTTGATCGAACGCAGATCGTGCTTCGCCAGCTCGGGGTCCTGCAGCAGGTTGATATACAATGTCGCGACACCGGGAAACACGCTGGGATGGTAATGGTCGATCGCCGCCAGTGTCGGGCCGCGCTCGAAGCGCGGGAACAGGATCATCGCCGACGCCAGATGCACCGCCTGGTTCATGCCGACCTGCTGGCCGTAGATGTGGAAGAACGGCAGCACACACAGGAACGTCTCCTGCCCCGGGTGCGCGATCGTGTTCCACGCCACGCCCTGCAGCACATTGGTCACCATGATGCGGTGCGTCAGCATCGCCGCTTTGGGCGTACCGGTCGTGCCGCCGGTGTACTGCAGCAACGCCAGATCGTCGGGCCGCACGTCCACGCCCGGCGCCCGCGACGGCGCGGCCCGCAGCAACCCAACGAACGAATGGTCGCCGGGCGCAATCTGTGCGCGGTGCCCTTCCTTCTTCTCTTTGGCGAGCGTGAAGAGCAGATTGAGATGCGGCGGGAAGTAGTCTTTGATATTGGCGACGATCACATTCCGCAGCGGGGTCTTGGATCGCACCGCCTGCACGCGCGCATAGGTCATCGTCAGCGTGACGATCGTCTCCGCGCCGCAGTCGTTCAACTGCTGCGCCAGCTCCGGCTCGGTGTACAGCGGTGAATGGGTCACCACCACCGCGCCGGCTTTCAGCGCGCCGTAGTAGGCGATCACGAACTGCGGCGTATTCGGCAGGTGCAGCGCGACGCGGTCGCCCTTCTGCACGCCGAGCGCGATCAGGGCATTGGCAAAGCGGTTGACGGCGTCGCCCAGGAAGCGGTAGCGCATGCGCGCGCCATAGAAATGAATCGCGACATGATCGGGAAACAGATCAGCCGCACGATCGAGGAAAGCGTACAGCGGCTGCTCCGGGTAGGCGATGGTCGTGGGCACACCCGGCTCGTACGCGTTCAACCACGGCTTGTCCATGGGGAGCTCCTTTCGGCTAGACGACGGGCACCGATGGCGAAACTGCGCTTCACTTGATTCTAGGCTCATCGGCCCGCCGGTCAAATCCGACCATCGCACAATGTTGGGTTTCTTTGGTAACGCCCTGTTGCGCATGCAGAGTAGTTCACCGGGGCGCAATTGGACATGGGGACGAAGCGGAATCTGTGAGAGAACAAGCCGTCACTCCCGCGGAAGCGGGAGTCCAGGGGCAACACCGCTGGATGCCCGCTTTCGCGGGCATGACGAATTGCCACATCCTAACGCCGTGTTGGCTGCGCCCGAGCACGTCAGTCTGCCCCTTCACCGCGCAGGCTTTGCCAATGCGCCGCATTAACGTTATCATGGGCGCATGACCCATCAGGAATCCGTGGTACTGATAAAGGAACTTATGGCCGCCAAATCAAAGGACGATCTACAGATCAAGTTCGGTGAGGCGGTCGACAAAGTTGATGCGACATTCTTCATGGTCGTCAACGACGTGGTAGCGAAGCTGCGGAAGGATGGCAAAGTTGACGCCGCGCAGCATCTAACGAAAATCGGCGATTCGTTGGCCCGATTGCGTTTCATGATCTAAGCAGACCGTTCGGGTCTTTGAAGACCCCAAGGGTCTACGGCGTTTCACAAAAAACCCATGACCTCACTAGCCGAGTTCCGCGAGCGCAAGGATGCATACTTTCGCACGCCACGCTCACCGCTGACGCCGGAACAGCACAAAACGTTCGCCGGACTGCGCTACTTCGCAGAGAACTCGGCCCTGCGCTTCCGCGTGCGCATCAACCGGCTGTTAAAGGTGCAGACCGTTCAGATGCAGACCAGCACCGGCCACCTGGCGAGCTACCTGCGCTATGGCCATGTGGAGTTCGACGTGAACGGCGAGCCGCAGACACTGACGATCTACAAATCGGAAGACCACGACGCGCTGTTTCTGCCGTTTGCCGACGCCACCAGCGGCGTCGAGAGTTACGGCGCCGGCCGCTACCTTGATCCGGCGCCGGAGCCGGATGGCGCCATCGTGCTCGACTTCAACCTGGCCTACAGTCCCTACTGTGCCTACAACGACCAGTGGACGTGCCCGATCCCCCCGGCCGAGAACCGCTTGAAAGTTCGGATCGACGCGGGTGAGATGAAATATCGCGAGGAGTAACCCATGCCCGACACCATTCGCCGCCTGCAGCAAGCCCAGCAGACCATGCGCGCGCAGCAGATCGATGCGCTCATGATCTCAGCGCCATCCGACCTGCTCTACCTGATCGGCTATCATTTCCATCCCTCTGAACGGATGACGATGCTGTTCATCCCGCCGGAGGGCCAGCCGTCCATCGTCATGCCGCAGTTCGAGGCGTCGCGACTGGATGCCGCGCAGAAGAGCTTCCTGGCCGTGCGGCCCTGGACGGAAACTCAAAGCCCGGTCGCGTTGCTGGCCGAGGTGGCCAGCGATCTGCCGCCCAATGCGCAAATGGCTGTCAGCGACCAGATGTGGGCCGGCTTTCTGGTCGGGATGCTCGAGCATTTCCGTGGCGCGAAGTTCGCCAGCGCCTCGCGCGTGTTGACGCTGATGCGCATGGTCAAGGACGCTGACGAGATTGCCGCGATGGAGCACGCGCAGAACATCGCCAACACCGTCTTCGAGAGGATTTGCGCCTCGCAGTTTTCCGGGCGCACCGAGTTGAGCGTCCAGCAGGAGTTGACGGCGCTGCGGCAAGAGTTGGGGCTGTCGGATTGCACCACGGGCATCGTCGGCAGCGGGCCGGACAACAGCGCCTCGCCGCATCACCGCACCGGCTCGCGCGTGATTCAGCCGGGCGACGCGGTCGTGATGGATTACGGCGGCACATATCAGGGCTACCACGCCGACATCACGCGCACGGTCCACGTCGGGCCGCCGTCGTCGAAGTTACGCGCGGTGTACGCGATCGTCGAGGAAGCCCACCAGGCCGCCTTCCGCGCCTACGTGGTCGGAGCGACCTGCGAGAGCGTCGACCGCGCCGCGCGCGACGTGATCGAGAAAGCGGGCTACGGTCAGTACTTCACGCATCGCGTCGGCCACGGCATCGGGCTGGACGGCCACGAGCCACCCTATCTGGTGGGCGGCAACACGCAGCCGCTGGTGGCGGGCATGACATTCAGCGACGAGCCCGGTATCTACATCCCGGGCGAGTTCGGCATCCGCATCGAAGATATGGTCGCCGTCACCCCGAACGGTCCGCGCCGCTTCGACCGCTCGACGCATGATCTGGTGGTGGTAAGGTAACAGAAATAACCAACCCAAGTGGGCATGATACAATCCGTTGACCTGACTAGTGCCGCCGGTGGAGGGCTGCTGACGATGCGGTTGGAGGCAAGTGCGAGAGTGTGCCGTTTGTATTTATCCGTGAATGGCGCCAACGATAGAACGCGAGGGCGATTCAAGAGCCCCTTGACAACCTAAGCGACCATGACCTGAGCCTGTCGTAGGACACGACAATGCACGCACGGTTCGACAGGTTCAGCGTACGTGCTGAGGTTGCCGAGCCATGCGGCTCGTCGGATTAAGGCGATACACCACGACTCTTGAATGGCCCTGACATAACGCTGACCATTGACGCCAAAGGGTAACAATTCTATAATGACCGTGTCTTTCGCGAAGAAGTACCGCAAACGAAGAGTCAGCACGCACGGCGACAAAGGTGTCTGAATGGAAATGTTCTAACCTTTTGCAGGTCGCGGACTCCTAGCAACATTCCATGACGGCTTGCGTCAGAGCAACCGCGTCAAGCGCACCTACCATTAAGGGACGCAGCTTTGGCGCGTATCGGGGTGTCGTTCAAAGATAGTGTTACTGCAATTTACTTTCGAACCCGTGCACCAGTCGTTCTCTTCAATAATCGGCATTTGATCATCTGCCACAAAGAGCCAGGACAAGTCATATGCAGCTATCACTTGGGGGAATCCAAGACACTGTCTTGCGAGGCACACTCGCCATTTTTCTTTTCGTGGCTTTCGTGACGGTACTCAGCATGTATCTTTGGCATGTATTAATGGACGTCGCCATCGCGAATAGGAACTACAACTTCCCACGTGCGCCGAAATGTAACGCGGAATTCTGCGGACTTTATCATCGAGTTGAAAATGACCCTCTCTCCATGGCATGTCTAAGCCCATACGGACGTCAGTTGTTCCCAAAGTTAAGTATGGGCGGAGATCAACCCGGGTGTCGATTTTCAATTCAGGTTAGAGAAACTGCTATTTCCAGAATGCCTGCAAATACCTATCTGAAGGAGTTTCTCGACAACAAGTCTGCATTCAATTCAATTAACGCATGGTGGAAGATTATTGCGATATTAGGCGGACTTGTTTTCTTCTCATTCGGCTTAGTAAGTCTTGTAGACCTTTTCAATGCACTCACGCGCTAGAAAACCGAGGAACGAGGCTTAATGTGACACGCGCAATAGAAAGACTGGTTGGCTACACCTCCGAGTCAAACGGCGAAGCCACTGAGATGAGGGAATTCCTTGTCGCGACGCTTTTTGTACTTTCATTCGCACCGGACCGCGAGCCCTCAGGCGGATTCGAGCGCTTGAGAACGGACTATGAGAGATTCTTCAAGTCATCAGCCGCACTCGAGAAGGCGCTAGAGACTGAGTTCTTTTCGAGCTTGTACATTGAGCGGGCCGAGCGGCCAGAAATTACGAAGATGATTCCGTCAAAACGCTTGATATTGGTCCGGGGGCTACCTGGAGTTGGAAAGACGGTTATCTTGAAGCGAATCAAGCTAGACCTGGATGGTCAAGACTTTCGGTTCTTCTACTTCGATTTTAAGGCAATTACGGAACAGATGCAGAATCGGGCGCCTGTCTCCTTTCAACAGCGATTTCAGGACGTCATATATTCACGTATATTTGACGATTATGTTAGCACCTCCGATTCACTTGTGAAAGGCTGGACGCTTTTCAAGATCCGGCATGACATTGGCTACCTACAGTTTAGAGAGTGGGTACTCGAGTTTGAAAAGCATGCCTTGAGCACCGACGAAGACTGGGAGGCTGCGCTGGAAAGACCCGAAGTAGAAGCCTACTTCAGGTCCACAAATGTCAAGCCGTTGCTTCATACATTGCTTTCGTTTATTAAAGAACGCGTAACCTACCTTTTGTGTGTTGATAATGTGGATAGGCACCCGATTCCATTCCAGGCCGAGATGCTTGCACAGTGTCTTGACATTACCAACTCGGTTCAAATTCCAGTGATCTTGGCTATTAGAGAACCGAATCTAAAACGCATTGTCAACTACGGCGTTCTCGGAGATGTCTTGCTGGCGGATTACTTAGATCGCCTCAAGGCTGGCGACGAACCCAATGTTCCAATCAATGGTATGGACGACGCGTCAATCCAATCGTTGCTTTCCAAGAGATTCCAATTTCTAGAAAGCCACAACCAATTGGAATCGGTTTCCGATTTCGCGGATAGATTTGAGAGGAACTATAATGTGAGTCCGCGTGATTTTAAGGAGAGATTTTGGGGCGTTTTCCAAGCACTGTCCAAAACCTTCGTGGAGAACGATATATACGATTACTGCAACCACAATATCCGTGAGGTCCTGACTCATCATTTCAGGCTAATCTCTCGAATGCTGCATGCCACGAATGATTACTTTAATGTCGAAAGGCTGCTTCAGAATGACGAAACGTCAAACCTTACCGACTTAAGAACCTACCTCTTTAGGTGGTTGATATGTGGTGACCCCTTAAGAAAACCCAAGTTCGGTGGCGGACTAACTAATATCTTCGACAAAGGCACTCCGAATTTGGGTATGCTCGATCTAAGGATACTGGAGGTCTTATTCAACAAGGACAGAATATTCCAGGAAAACAGTGTCGCAATTGGTGACCTTGAATCGGAATTCTTACGACTTGGTGTAAGAGGTGCAGTACTGCGGGAACACATTTCTGCGCTAACAAAGAATGAAGGAAATAAAGAGTTAGGTTTTGTCTGGCTTGACTTTGCATTGAAGGAACTACTAAAAAGCGATACCCATATCGAACTTATGCCGGCAGGGAAATACTTCGTCAGGTCTCTGTCGAACTCACGGGAGTATGCATTTTGGTCTGCCATATCCGCTGACCTCAAAGACAACGTGGTCTCTCTTCCGCGGTTCACATCTTTCGACACCCGCTCAGACATTTTCAAACTCGAAGTCGTTCATCGCTTCATCGAGCGGACGCTGATTCCAGGACTTGAACACGAGTTCGAATTCGTCCAGAAATACCTACAGACTCCGAAAGACTGGGAGGCGTCAAACTGGCAGTATTTTCTCAAGCTCTTCTCAATTGAAGGCCATTTGTACCCATATAGGCTTGCGGCTTCAGTCCAAGCAACAATAACTCACTCCAACCTCTCGAAATCCGACATCCATGAGTTTTCTATGTCTTACTTGGTACTGAAACGCGTAATTCATGAAATAGAATTACGTCAATGAACCTTCACAGACAGTCGTGAGATTTCGGTATTATGCGAACTAGGATCCCCGCCAGAAATCCGATGTACATGCTTTGTGAATAGACGATTGATCTCGCATTAGACGTAGAACCGGGCCGCCGTGATATCGGGTACCATGTAGTCGTTGCTCGGCTCACCGAAGGTGTGGCCTGGCCATGAGCCGTCCCTGCAAGCTACCCTATATTGGAACTGGCTTCCTCCGCGCGGGTACAATGCGGGCACCAATACTGTCCGGAGAAGTACAGTCAGCGGCATGCGAACCCGCAAGGTCAATGCAGTAAATCGTGCGTCGGGCAGTAGATTCGGCTACACGCGTTCCTCACTTCGCGTAAGGTGATCGTTGGAATTGACAGATTTCACCTGCTGAGAATCGGTTGACCGTGAAGGTCAAGTCGGGCGACCCAACACTCGACTCACACTAGAACGCGCCCTATCCGGAGTACGACCAATGAATTCAGGTACACCGGAGCCCAAACCCGAACAATCGAAACCCGCACGCCCCAGCGTCGCACCCGACGTTGCTCCAGCGCAGCCCGGCACGACGCCGACCATCGGCGCTCCCGGCGACGGCGGCGCACCGATCGGCCCGCCCGACCACTCCAGCGCGTTCGAGCATGCCGACCCCGCTACGCGCGCCAACTCGCTGCTGCACATGCAGGAGACGCGCGGCAATCAGGTCGTTTCGCGGGTGATGATTGCACGGGCCGTGCAGCGCTGGGGCTTCGGCATCGGCAATCAGCCGCCGCGTACGCCACCGCAGGCCACCGACCCTAAGCCGATCGTCGATAAGTACTCGCGCCCCGAATATGCCGAGCTCCAACTCAAGGCGACCTACATCAACCGCGGCGAGCCCGGCATGGACAACCTGATCGACCAGATCGGCCAGGAGATCGATCAAGTCCAGCCAACCTCCAAGGAGGCGGTACTGCGCGTTTGGCGCGACAAGAAGCAGCAGATCGTCAAAGATGTGGGGGCATTCGTCACCAAGTTCGAGACCGATGCGAAAGCCACCGTCAAGGCGATGCTGCTGGTCAGCAAGACCAAGATCGAGGAGGAGAAAAAGCGCTACGGCCTGACCGAAAAGACCGCCGGCAGCGGCGATTACAAGGCCGACGCAAACGACGATACCAAGAAGATGGCGGCCGCGGTGCAGAAGCTGATGAAGGTCGGCGAGGAGATGGTCAACCTCGAAATCAGCATCAAGAACCAGTACGCCAAGCAGCACCCGTCCGGGCCGATGGAGGAGCCGCAGCAGCGCGAAAACGCGGCCAAGGCGCTGATGGGTGATGAGAAGTACGTTGCCAAGGCGCAGGAGTACGAGAAGCTGTTCACCGCGACCGCCGGCGAGTTTCCGGTGGTGGCCGCATTCAAGGACAACCCGGCGCAGATGGGCGCGCTGGCGGCCATGGGGCGCTCCGGCCCGGCGGCCACGGTGGTCGGCAAGACGCTGCAGGACAAGCTCGACAACATCGAGAAGACGGGACAGAACGTCGACGGCGGCAAGCTCAACATCTGGTCGTTGCCCAACGTCATCACCGGCACCAAGGCCAAGCTGGGCGTCAAGGCCGGCTCGGTCGAAGCCTATGCGGTCGACGACAAAGTACGGACGCTGCAGAAGGAGACCGAAGAGAAGAAGCAGGCGCTGATGGCGATCAGCCTGGCCGTGGGCGTGATCGCGGCGGTCGCCACGGCCGGCGGCAGCCTGGTCGTGGCCGGTGCGGCGGCCGGTCTCGGTCTCGGCATCGACGCGGCCGAACTGGTCAACAATGTCCAGCAGTACCAGGTGCAGAGCGCGGCCAGCGACACGAGTCTCGACCGGGCCAAATCGATCTCCCAGAACGCGCCCGACCTGTTCTGGCTGTGCGTTGAAGTGGCCATGGTCATCGTGGACGTCGTGCAGGCGGGGCAGATCATCAAGCAGGCCGCAGGGCCCGTGCGCGGCTTCGTGGGCGCACGCAAGGCGATGGAGGCGGCACACCCCGGTCAGCCTTTGACGGCCGCAGAGGCCGAGCAGTTGTCGAAGAAGTTGAAGGACGAGGTCGAGCCGGCGCTCGCGGGACTGCCGCAGGAAACGAAGACCAAAGTCACCGGGCAGCTCGATCCAAGCCACGAACTGCCGTCGGTGGTTCGCGTCGGAGAAGCGGGCACTTGGACCGAAAAGGAGTTGCGGGCCGCCCTGTCGCGCAGCGGCGCGGGCATGGACGCGATGACCATCGAGAAAAAGTTCGGCGTGAACGTCATCACGGCGCCGACGGTCTCCGACAAGTTCATACCTCCCAATAAGGTTTTCATCAACAGCGCCCGCACACCTGAGCAGGCCGCGGATTCGTTCATCCACGAGATGACGCACGCCAAGTACCACCACGAGAAGCTGACCGTCAATGTGGCCGGATTTGAGAAGATGCCAAAAACAGACTACATCAGCAAGATGTGTCGCGAAGAAGCCGAAGCGGAGGCCAATGTTGTGCGCCACAAGTTCGACGCGCAGTGGAAGCAGAACAAGCCGTACAACGCCACCAGCCCGGTCGAGCGCGCCTACAGCGACGCGGCGACGGCGGAGATGCAGCGCCTGATGGCGCTGAATCCGAACATGGATCGACAGATTGCCCTGATGCGCGCCGACCTCGTCGCGCGCGATGCAGTCTACCGCGATGTCATGTCCGGCGGGATCAAGAATGGCATTACGGGCGAGGTGTATCCGATCTACTACGGCAATGCGTGGGAGAAGGCGCAACCGCCCCTGCCGCGCTTCCCGCTGCCCGGCGAATAGGTCGTGCACGCGTCCGTCATATCAAATTCCGATTGGGTGGCTGGCGCGCAATGCCACAGGCACTCCGTCATGCCGGCGACGTTGCCCGCTGGCTTCGGGCCAACGGGCGGTTAACACTCAGCGGCATGAGGCCGCTGAGCACCGCCGGCATCCAGTCCAGCAGTCCAGGATTTTGGACTCCGGCTCCCATGGAAATAGGCAACTCCAGGCGTAGGGCCAGGTCTTTGACCTGGCCAACTGGACGGGTCAAAGACCCGTCCCTACAACGACACGCCCATTTCCATGCGCGAGTGTGCGTCCCTGGCGCATTAGCAACTTTCGCCGGAGTGACGTTGTGACGTGCTGGTATCATCAATTGACCAGGAAATTGCTCTAGACTATGCACAGACATTGAGCCGTGTGAACCACGTCACGGCCAATGTGCGACAACCGTGTCACCCTCCTGCACCAATACGCCGATCGGCCCGGCTACCCATCCCGTTGCAAGCACTTGGCCTTGTGCCAATGAGGGAACCTGAGCGTCATAAACTGCTATCTGGTCAGTTATTCGCACTAATTTTATGCGCGCCGACGTCAGCGTGCGATTTGCCACAATGGATGCACGTGTCTGCCCCGCCGACGTCTCGACCCGCAGTGCAACCGTATCGTTGGCCCACGTCAACCCACCGAGATTGACGACCGGATACCAGCTTTCATCCCACGTCAGGCTGTCACCGGCCGCGAGCGTGCGTACGGTACCGAACTGCGGCGTCGCGCCACCGTGCATTTCGACGTAGCTCGACCCATCGTCCGTGTAGTTTGATGGATCGATCGGGCGCGCCCAGCCAAAGCCGAAGAACTTGGCCCCGCGCGCTTCCGGTGACGAGTAGGCACGCACGACGCCGGCGTTGCGCGCGCCGTCGTACACGGCCTGAAAGCCGCCTGCCGCCTCCGGCCGCTGGAAGAACCCGAGCCACTGGTCCCAGTTGCCGAGCCGGCTCCAGTCCACGCCATTGTACACCGGCCACGCAAACGGCTGCCCTGCCCCCGGCAGACGGTCGTGGTCGCCGGTTGAATGTACCGTCGCCTCGGTCCCCGACATGACGAAGCGCGTCTCCGCGCTCGGCTGGTTGCCGCCGCCGGGCGCCAGCATCGCGTTCGTCCAGTACTGGAAATCGAGCGGCGCGGCGGTCGGATTCTCGATGCGCGGCGCGATATGCACCGCCGCTTCGCGGTCGTACAGCGTCACGGCGACCCGCGCGCGCAGGCGGTTCGCCGCATCGCTGTCGCGCAGCGTCACGCGCATGCCGCCCGGCACGGCGTCGATTGTGTACGCCCACGGGATCGCCGACTCATAGCCGTGTTCCTCGACCGGCAGGCACCATTCGATGCCGCCCGCCGCCAACCACCAACCCACTTCCAGCGGGCCCCAGTGCGACGGCTTGATCACCGCATTCTGGTACAGCATCGGCTGACCGCTCGCCTTGTCGACGATCTGATACACGCGCCCGCCAAGCTGCGGCATGAGGCTCACGCGCAGATAGTCGTTCTCCAGGTACACCAGCGTGTAGGCGCGATTCTCGATGACGGAACCATCGTACGCCGTCCAGTCGATGCGCTGATACGGTATGTTGAAGTAGCCGTTGATATGCGTTTCGAGCGCGGCCTCGACCGGGTGCGTGGGAATCGTGATCGTCCCCGTCCAGACGAACGTCGGACTATTGACAGGTGACGAAGTAAGCAGCGGCAGATAGATCGTCATCGGCTCCGTGGCGGTTATTTCCCCCGGCTGGCGCAGCACGGGCGCGCTCCCGCGCGCTGAGGGTGCTTGCGGCGCGACGAACAGCCCGGTGACAAGCGCCGCGGCAACGGCTATCACCCAGGCCAAACGTGCAAAACGTGTCATCGTCATCACCCGCTTTCATTGTACCACCTGCCGGCTTGTCGCGCCCGCTGTGGTAGAATCCAAAGCAACGCAAACTTCGCAGATTTCAGGTCCTTCGCGCGCGAGGCGTGCCTGACAGTTACGGCGCTGCCTTCGCGCTCAGGATGACAAATCGGGGCGTGGATGCTCGGTCGCTCGCGTGTGAGGCACACTCGCATAGCATCACATTGCCGCGCGCTTTCATCCGGTGCCTGCCGCACAGCAGCGGACGGCGGCGAGGCCACCGTATACAGGACATGCATGGCACGTCAGGACGCGCTCAAATTGAATACGCATAAGGCAAGGACGAATCCACCATGACAGCCACCGCAACCCGATCCAAGATCATTTTCAGCGACGGGCAGTTGGTTTCGCTGAACCCGACGACCATGCGCGAGGTCGGTCGCGTGCCCGTTACGACGCCCGACGAACTGCCGGGTATTCTGGCCCGCGCGCGGCAGGCGCAGAGCGTGTGGGCCAGGCTACCACTGCGCGAGCGCGCACGCCGCCTGCGCCCGTTTGCCGATCACCTGTACGATCAGGTCGATCGGATTGCGGACACCATCGCCCATGAGTGCGGCAAGCCGGTCATGGAAGCGCTGAACTCGGATGTGCTGCCCGCCATGATGCAGGTCGACTATCTGGCGTCGAAAGCGCCGCGCTACCTGGCCGACGAGCCGCTGCCCGATTACTGGATCACCTGGCTCATGGGCAAGCGCGGCCACCTGGTCTATCGCCCGCACGGCGTCGTCGCGGTCATTTCGCCATGGAACTTCCCGTTCTGGCAGACCGCCGGGCCGGTGCTGTCCGGGTTGATCGCGGGCAACGCCGTGATCGCCAAGCCGAGCGAGTACACGCCGTTGAGCGCCGACCTGGTGCGCGAACTCGTCGCGACACTCGATCTGCCCGATGGCCTTTTCGCCATGATACACGGCGACGGACGCACCGGCGCGGCGCTGGTGGCGGCCGGCGTCGACAAGGTCGTGTTTACCGGCAGTCCCTCCACCGGCCGCAAGGTGATGCAGGCCGCCGCGCAGAACCTGACGCCGGTCACGATGGAGCTCGGCGGCGTCGATGCGGCCATCGTGCTGGAAGACGCTGATCTGGAGCACGCCGCCAGTGGCATCGTCTGGGCCGGCTTCACCTGCGCCGGGCAGGTCTGCGCCTCGGTGGAGCGCGTCTACGTGGCGGCGCCAGTCGCCGATGCGTTTCGCCGGCTCGTGACCGAGAAGACGCAGACGCTGCGCGTGGGCGATGCATTGGACCGGGTCGATGTCGGTTCGATGAACAACGAGCGCCAACTCACCATTGTCAAGCGCCAGGTAGACGAGGCGATCGCGCGCGGCGCAACGGTGCTGGCCGGCGGCAAATCCGGCGACGGCGCGGGACTCTTCTTCGAGCCAACCCTGCTCGACAATGTGCCGGACGACGTGGAGCTTATGCGCAGCGAGACCTTCGGCCCCGTGATCGCACTGCAAACGGTTTCAAGCGCCGACGAGGCCGTGCGCCTCACCAACGCGCACATGACCGGCCTGACGGCCAGCATCTGGACGCGCGACGTGGGCCGCGCCGAACGCATGGCGCGCGACCTGCACGTCGGCACGGTGTCGATCAACGATCACCTGTCGTCGGCGGGCATGCCCGATCTGCCCTGGGGCGGCACCAAGGAGAGCGGTTTCGGCCGCCTGCAGGGGCGCGCCGGGCTCATGACGTTCGTCATCCCGCAAGTCGTCACGCACGAGCTACTGCCGCTCAAGCGGCCCTGGTGGTACGGTTACGACGAGCCGACGCGGGCGATGTTTCTCGGCATCATGGCATTGCTGACCCGCCGCAGTACCGCCGCCAAGCTGAGCGCCGTGTGGCAAATCCTTCGCAACTTCAACCTTCGCAAGCTACGCTGAACAATCCGCCGGGCGCCGACCGTACTGAAGATAGGTCCGGCGCCTGGCTTTGATAGTTCGCTGTAACCCCCTACGCCGAAAGGCGTATTAACCTGTAGAGACAGCCGACATGGAGCCAACTTTCCCCGACGAAGCGCGTATCATCGAGCAGGCCCGTCGGGGCGACACCGGCGCATTTGAGCGGCTGGTTGAGCAGTATCAGATCAGCGTGTTCAATGTGGCGCGGCGCCTGCTGGGCGACGACGGCGAAGCAGAAGATGCCGCGCAGGAAACGTTTATGCGCGCGTATCGCCAACTGCGCACCTACGATCCGCACCGCCGCTTCGAGCCGTGGCTGCTGAGCATCACATCGCACTATTGCATCGATCGACTGCGCCGCCGCCGCTTTGCCGGCCCGTCGCTGGACGACGACGAGCGCTGGGATGAGCAGTGGGCGGCCGCGCTCCCGGAGGTGGACGAACGACTGCTGGCTGACGAGCGCGCCGCGGACGCTCGCCGCTTGCTGGACGCCCTCTCCCCCGGTCACCGGGCGGTGGTTGTGCTCAAGTACTGGCGCGATCTGTCAGTCGAGGAGATTGCGCACATGACCGGCGACTCGGTCAGCAACGTCAAGGTCAAACTGCATCGCGCCCGTCAGGCGATGGCCAAGTCGTGGCACACTCACGAACAGCTCACAGCTGTCAAGGAGCAGTACCATGCACGCTGACATGCTGGCATTGATGCACGAAACATTGGACGGCACGGCACATCCGGCGCGAGCCGCGCAGTTGTCCGCACACCTGGGAACGTGCGCTGACTGCGCCGCCGCCTGGCGGGCGCTTTCCACGGTGCACCATGTCATGCTGACGGCGGAGACGGTTGCGCCGGCGCCCGGGTTCACCAGTCGAGTCATGGCGCGCATCGAGTCGGAGCGCGCCGCAAAGCCGGCGCGCGCGCGTCCCATGCAGCTCATGGCGGCGGCCGTCCTCACGGCGCTGGTGCTGGGGATTGCTGCTCTGCAAGTCTGGCCGAACGTCGATGCCGGCGACGTGGTGGCCGCAACGCCGGCGTTTCTGGTCACACTGGTGCAGACCGTCAGCACGTGGCAGGTCCTGCTGGGCACGTTCACGCGCACCCTGCTGGCGGTCGGCGGCGCCACCGCCGTGGATATCGTTCTTGCAGTTACGCTGGTCCTGGTTGGGGCATGGGCATGGTTGATGGCGGGCGCAGGCCGCGCCATCCCGCGCCCGTTCAGTCTTGGAGGTTTGCAATGAAAACACGTTTGAGCCTGGCGATCATTATCGCCATTTGCGCCGCGTTGACCGGCGGCGTTGCATACGCGCAGGGACGCGCGGACGACCGCGTCTGCGCGGGCGGCACGATCGCCGTGGAGGCGGGCACGCAGAACCAGAATGTCCTGCTGTTTGGGTGCAGCGGCGTCATCCGCGCCGATGCAGTCGTGCAGGGCGATGTCGCCATCTTCGGCGGCAGCCTGATCATCGAGAAAGGCGCGCGCATCGAGCGGGACATTGCGGTGCTCGGCGGCAGCGTCGATGCAGCGGGCGTCATCGGCAACGACGTAACGGTAGCCGGCGGGTCGGTGACGTTGCGCGAAAGCGCAGTCGTCAATGGCCGCGTGCGGCTGGCCGGCGGCAGCATCAAGCAGGCGGACGGCTCGGTCGTGCGCGGCGGCGTCAGCCAGGAAAACGGCGTGCGTTGGTTCCCTTCGATGCCGTTTGTATCGCCGGCCTATACGCGCCCATTCAACATTGATTGGGGCTTCGGCCGGGGCATCCTGGCGGCGCTCGCGCTGGCGGCGCTCGGCGCGCTCGTGGTGGCCATCGCCCCGCTGCCGGTGCAGCGCGTCGCCGACGCGGCGTTCGGCTCCGTGCTGCCGGCCGCCGGCACCGGCTGCCTCACCCTGTTGATCGTGCCGGTGCTGGCGATTGCGCTGGTCATCACGCTGGTTGGCATACCGATCGCCTTCCTGCTCGTGCTGGCCGCCGCCGTGTCGTGGTATTTCGGGTGGATCGCCATCGGGTTCATCGCCGGACACCGCGTGCTGGAAGCGTTGAAGGTGCGCGAGATCGCGCCGGTGCTGGCCGTCATCATCGGCGTGCTGCTGCTGGCCATTGTCGGCGAGGTGCCGTGCATCGGCGGTATCGCCGGTCTGCTGATCGGCACGCTGGGCCTCGGCGCCGTGCTGCTGACGCGCTTCGGCACGCAGGTCTACCCGCCATCAGGGATGGCGCCGGCGTCCTGGCCACCCTCACCGGTCGCTCCGGTTGCGCCGGTCACCCCACAGCGCGTCGCGCCGTTCCCGCTGGAACCGCTGCCCCCGCTGCCGGCAGAACCGCCCGCAACGCCGCCGACGCCGCCTGCGGAGCCGCAGGCATAGCCGGGCAACCGAAATCCGCACGGTCGATGCGGTGTGGAGCACAGGTCGATGCGCATTTGCCCGCGTATCGACCTGTGGTAGACTAGATGGTTGGAGTTAGCGACAAAGGGCGTATCGGTATGCACGGGACAGGGTCACACGCGTCATGTTAAGTAGATTTTTCGGTCGCAACGGCACAGGCAAACACGTCGGCTACCACGAGCACGATCACCTGATCGAAGTGCGCCAGGTCATCAAGGACTTCGATACGGCAGCCGGCAAGTTTCGCGCGCTCAAAAGCGTCAATCTGACCGTCAATCGCGGCGAGTTTGTGGCCGTTATCGGCAAATCCGGCAGCGGCAAATCCACGCTGATCAACATGCTGACCGGCATTGACCGGCCGTCCGAGGGCGAAGTGTTCATCGCTAACACGGCCGTGCATACGCTCAACGAGGGCCAGATGGCGCAGTGGCGCGGGCGCACGATCGGCGTCGTGTTCCAGTTCTTCCAGTTGCTGCCCACGCTGACGATCGCCGAAAACGTGATGCTGCCGATGGACTTCTGCCACATGTACACGCCGCGCGAGCGCCGCGAACGCGCGATGCAGTTGCTGGCGCAGATGGACATGGCCGAGCAGGCGCACAAGCTGCCCTCGGCCGTCTCGGGCGGGCAGCAGCAGCGCGCCGCCATTGCGCGCGCGCTGGCTAACGACCCGCCGATCATCTGCGCCGACGAACCGACCGGCAACCTCGATTCGCGGACGGCTACGCAGGTGTTTGAGATGTTCGAGCAGTTGGTCGACCAGGGCAAGACCATCCTGATGGTGACTCACGACCAGGACCTGGCCCGCCGCGTGTCGCGCACGGTCGTGATCGCCGACGGCGAGATCGTGGATGAGTATCTGGCGCGCGCCCTCCCCGGGCTGAGCGAAGCGCAGTTGCTGGACGCAACCCGGCGCCTGAAGACCGATTCGTTCGAGCCGGGCAGCATCATCATCCGCGAGGGCGAACCCGGCGAGCGATTCTTCGTGGTGCGCAAGGGCCGCGCCGAGGTCGTCCTGACCGAGCCGAACGGGCAAGAGATCACGGTCGAGTACCTGCATCCCGGTCAGTACTTTGGCGGCACCGCGCTATTGACTGGCGGCGGGCACCACGCCACCGTGCGCGCCGACCCGGACTCCGCGGTCGAGATCGTGTCGCTGGATCGCGAAGCGTTCGCGGCGCTCGTCAGCGAATCGCAAGCCGCGCAGGCGCACATCGCGCAGTCCGCGACGGCGCGCGTGAGCACCGTCGAGCAACTGCGCCAGGGGACGCCGGCCTAGCATGGATCCGCGCTGGCGTAAGGTCGTTCGCGACCTCTTCAACAACAAGCTGCGCACCATGCTGGTGGTGATCTCGATCGCCGTCGGCGTGTTCGCGGTCGGCATGATTTCCGGCACGCAGTCGATCATCGGCCACGATCTGCCGGCGGACTACGTCGCCATCAATCCGCCGAGTGCGATCGTCATCACCGGCGGCTTCGACGACGACTTCATACCGGCGGTGCGCCGCATGCCCGAGATCGCCCAGGCCGAAGGGCGCCGCACGGCCAACCTGCGCATCAAGGTCGGGCCGGCCGGGGAGCGCAAAGCCGGCGGCAACGACGAGTGGCGCACCATCCGCATGCAGGCGGTGCAGGACTTCAACAAGATCGAAGTCAACGTCTTCCAAAGCGAAAGCGGCGCGTGGCCGCCGCCCGACCGCACCATCTTGATCGAGCGTAATACGCTGCCCGTACTCAAAGTCAAAGACGGCGACAGCCTGCTAGTCCAGACGCCGGACAACAAGCTGTACGAACTGCGGATTTCCGGCATCGTGCACGACCTGAACGAGCCGCCGGCGGTGTTCACCGGCCTTGCCTTTGGCTACGTCACGCGTGATACGCTGGAATGGCTGGGGCTGCCGCGCGATTTCAACGTGATCGACATCGTGGTAGCGGATAACCGGCTCAACAAGCCACACATCCAGGACGTGGTTGAACTGATCAAGACGAAGCTTCAGGAAGGCGGCTATCGCTACACCGGCATCTACCTGCCGGAGCCGGGCGAGCATCCCGCGCAGGTGATCATCAACTCGATGCTGATGATCCTGGGGGTGATCGGCGCGCTGTCGCTCTTTCTCTCCGGCTTTCTGGTCGTCAACACGATCATGGCGATCCTGGCGCAACAGATCCGGCAGATCGGCATCATGAAGGCGGTCGGCGCGCTGACGCCCCAGATCATCGGCATGTACATGACCAGCGTGCTGATCTACGGCGGACTGTCGCTGTTTGTGGCCGTGCCGCTTGGCTCCATCGCGGCGTACTATTTCAGCGCCTTCATCGCCAACATCGTCAACTTCAACACCAGCCCATTCCGCATACCGCCGGAAACGCTGGCGATCGAAGTCGCGGTCGGACTGCTGGTACCGCTGGCCGCGGCCATCGCACCGATCTTCACCGGCGCGCGCATCAGCGTGCGCGAGGCGCTCAGCAACTACGGCGCGCCCAGGACGAAGCAGGGCGGCACGTGGACGGACCGCCTGGTCGAGCACATGAGCCTGTTGTCGCGGCCGCTGATCCTGTCGCTGCGCAATACGTTCAGGCGCAAAGGGCGGCTGGTGTTGACGCTGTTCACGCTCACGCTGGGCGGGGCGATCTTTATCGCCGTGCTGAGCGTGCAGACGTCGCTCTTTGCCACGCTCGACGAGGCGCTCGCCTACTGGCGCTACGACGTCGCGCTGAGCTTCAGCAACCCGCACCGCATCGACCTGCTGCAGTCCGAGGCGATGCGCGTCCCCGGCGTAACCGGCTCGGAAGCCTGGGCCGGCGCCAGCGTGAAGCGCCTGCGGTCCGACGGACACGAAAGCCCGGCGCTGAACATCGTCGCGCCGCCTGCCAATAGCAGCCTGATCCGCCCGGTGATGCTCGAAGGCCGCTGGTTGACCGCCAACGACGAGAATGCTATAGTGGTCAATACTGAGGTGATCAAGCAGGAAGAAGACCTGGCAGTCGGGAAACCGGTTACGCTGAAGTTCGGCGACCGCGAGACGACGTGGACCGTGGTCGGCATTGCCAAGGCGGTCATGACCGGCCCGCTCATGTATGCGAACGCCGGCTACCTGGCCCGCGAGACGCGCACCGTGGGCCGCAGCACGGCGCTACAGGTGACCCTGAACGCCCACGATGCCGAGGCGCAGCGCGCCGGGGCCGCGGCGCTCAAGGAGCATCTCGACAACGTCGGCCTGCGGGTCGTCTCGACGCAACAGACGTCGCAGACCCGCTCGACCATCGAGTACCAGTTCAATATCATTGTCGTGTTCATGACGATCATGGCCCTGCTGCTGGCGGTGGTTGGCGGCCTCGGCCTGATGGGCACGATGAGTATCAATGTGCTGGAGCGCCAACGCGAGATCGGCGTGATGCGTGCCATCGGCGCGTCCGACGGTTCGGTGCTGCTGATCTTTATGTCCGAGGGCGTGCTGATCGGCGGCATTTCGTGGATACTGAGCGTTATCTTCGCGATCCCGATCAGCCGCCTGATGAGCGACGCCGTCGGAATCGCGTTCCTGCGCTCCCCGCTCAGCTACACCTTTGCCATGAACGGCGCCTTGATCTGGCTCGGCACTGTGCTGGCACTGGCCGGCCTGGCGAGCTTGCTGCCTTCGTGGCGTGCCATGCGTCTCACTGTGCGCGAGGTGCTTGCATACGAATAAGCCTGTAGTGTGTATAGATGCCGGAACGCAGTTTTACATCATTCTCTCCCGGAAGGTGTGCCATGAAGAATCTGAAGCTATTGGTGGTTTTGCTGGCCGGTCTGCTGCTGGCGGCCTGCGACTCCGGCGCCGCCACGCCAACCGCGGCGCCCTTGCCCCCGCAAAAGGCGGCCAGCGACGTCGTCGCGGAGGCGGAAGTCGTGCCTGTGAAGTACGCCGAGTTGAACCTTTCGGCACAGGGCCAACTGGTGTCCGAAGTAATGGTGGCGGAAGGCGACGCGGTGAAGAAGGATCAGATCCTGTTGCGCATCGACTCCAAGCGACAGACCGCGGCCGTGGCGCAGGCCGAAGCGGGGCTGGCCAAAGCCAGGAGCGCGAAGTTGACCGCCGCCGCCGCGCTGACGCGCGCGCAGGCCAACCTGGCGCTGATGAAGGCGGGACCGCGCTCCGAGGATGTGGCCGTGGTGGAGGCCGGATTGAAGGCAGCGATGGCCGAGCTTGACCGCGCGCAGGCCGGCGCCGATACGACGTCGCTGGCGACCGCCAGGGCCAATATGGAGAAAGCGGCGCGCGCCGTCCAGCAGGCGCAGTTCGCCTATGACCGCGTGAAGGATACGCCGTACGGCAACATCGGCCCCGACGCGCTGCGGCTCGAACAGGCTACGCTCGACTACCAGGTGGCCAAGATCGCGTACGAGCAGTTGCAACTCGGCCCGCGCTCAGTCGATGTCGGCCCGGCGCGCGCGCGCGTCGCGCAGGCGCAGGCGCAACTTGAGCAGGTCAAGACGGGCACGCGTCCGGAGCAGATCGCCATCGGCGAAGCCGATGTGGCGGCCGCCGATGCGCAGCTCAAGAGCGTCGATGCGGATATCGCGGTCGCCGAGTCGTCGGTGGCGTCGGCCAAGATCGCGCTGGCCGATACCGAGCTTAGGTCCCCGATCGACGGCACGATCGTCACGCTGAACGCCAAGGCGGGCGAGCCGGCCCCGGTCAGCTCGTTCGCTGTGCGCGTGGCCGACCTGTCGGTGTATCAGATTCAGACCAAGGACCTGACCGAGTTGTCGATCGGCAAGATCAAGGTCGGGAACAGCGTGCAAATCAAGTTCGACGCGATTCCCGACGCCGCGATGACGGGCAAGGTCACACGCATCAACCCGTTCGGCACCAACCGCCAGGGCGACATCGTCTACAAGGTGATCGTCGCGCCGGAAAAGCAGGATGCGCGCATGCAGTGGAACATGACGGCATCGGTCACGATCAAGACGCAGTAATGCGCGATAGCGTAGGGACAGGTCTCTGACCTGTCCTGCACCTGCGACAAACGCAACAGTTCAGAGACCCGCTTCACGTCCAGCCCCGACGCCATCCGCGACCGCCGATCACTCCAATCGTCACTCCCGCGAAAGCGGGAGCCCATGGGCAACGCCTTTGGATACGGGCGCATTGCAATGCGCCCCCTACATGGGCATGACAGGCAGGTCGCCCGGCGAAAAGTTCTGCCCTCTCCGCATCGGGGCGCACACGCAGGTGCGCCCCTACGTGATCCTGAACATGATTGGATACGCCCCAGGGCACCGCGCTAATCCGCGGCCGGCGTGCAAGTCAACCCTAGCCGCGCCATCGCTTCCGCCAGGTCCCGTTCCGCCGCGCCCAGCACGCTGTCAACCACCCCTCCATCCGGACCGGTTGTGGAAAGCGAAACGCGAATGGCGATCTCCGGGCCAAAACGCCGCGCGCGCGACTTGATATAGACGCGTGGGTGACGATCGACGACGCCCTGCAACTCCGACGCCATCAGCGACTCGTCCTGGCAGTTCACGATGACGGTATGCATCGCATAGGTTGCCGAGCCGAACAGCCGGTTCAGCAGCGGCGCCATCGACTCGGTGAAGATGCCTTTCAGTTCGGCGGGCACACCGGGCAGGCAAACCACGGTTGAGCTCCCGACCTCGAGCATCGCCGCAGGCGCGCCGCCGACCGGATTGTAGATCGGTTCCGCCCCTTCCGGGAAGAGCGCCATCTTGCGGCGCGCATCGTTCATCGCGCCGGATGGAAGCCAGCCCCGTGCCGCCAGTTCCGCATAACGCTTCGTCAGCATGGACAGCGCCTCGGCATGCTCCACGAGCGGGCGCCCCAGCGCGGCGGCGACCGCGGCCAGCGTCAAATCATCGCCAGTCGGCCCCAGTCCGCCCGACAATAGAATCAGCCGGCTGCCGGCATCAATGCCGGCGTGCAGCGCACCGGCAATCGCCGGGAACTCGTCGCGCACGATCACGCAGCGGCGCACGAACCCGCCCAGCCCGGTCAACTGACCAATCAGCCAGTACGTGTTCGTATCCTGCGCATCGCCGATCAGCAACTCGTTCCCGACGGCGATGATCTCGCAGGAAACCGCAGCGTGCGTCATGGCCTGGCTCCGTCCGGTGCCGTGCGAAGCGCGGGATGCAAAACCGTGGCCGCCAGCCGATTGCGGACCTCGGCCGGCGTCAGCGGGCCGTCCTCGGTGAATACTTTGGTCACCAGATCGAGCGGGGTCATGTCGAAGTAGATGTTGTACCCGGACAGGTTGGGTTCCGGCGGCACGATTTCAGCCGGGTCTTTTTCCTCGATCGCAATGGCGGCGCCCGCCGGCAGAAACTTCTCTGTTCCGGCAAAGCAGTAGAACGGCACGCCGAACTGGCGCGCCGCGAGCGCCATACCGAGCGTGCCGACTTTGTTCATGATGCCCTGTGGCGTAACCGCATCGGCGCCGACCAGCACCGTGTAGAAGCCCTCGACGAAAACGGCCGCCGCCGCATCGGCGATCACCTCGACGGCGATGCCTTCGGCAGCCAGCCGGCGCGCCATCTGCACGCCGTCATACTGCGGGCGTGCCTCGGTGCAGACGACGCCAAAGCGCTTGCCTGCGCCATGCGCCCGCAAAAGCGCGGCGACGACGGTGCTCGAATGGGAGTGCGCCAGCAGGAGCGCGCCGCTGTGGATATACGGCAGCGCCTCATTGGCGATGCGCCGCGCGTGGTGCGCCAGAAAAGCCATATAGCGCAGGGCCGCATCGGCGGCGCGCTGCGGCACGGTAGCCGTCACGCCAGCGCCGTCAACCGCAAGCAGCACATCGTTGCACAGGTTGAGCAGCGACGCCATGCCCGGCTGGGCCGCCACCAGTGCGCGGCACAGCGCGACGAGCGCCGATCCAAACGTCTCATCGTCGCCGGTCCACTCGTCGGCCATCCGCATGATGACCATCGCGGCGCGATCAGCCAACTCGACCGCGCCGGCCTGCCGGTCGGCCGCGATGCCCGCGATGGCCGCTTCGATCTCCCCGGCAAGCATCGCGCCGATCAGCCGCGCCCGACGTATGGCTGCACGGTCGGCAACAGCGTCATTTCGAGCACATTGAGGTGAGGCGGTTGCGCCGCCATGAACACCACCGCCGCCGCAACCTCGTCGATCGACATCATCGGCTCGCGATTGAAGTCGCTGTCGGGCGTGGAGCGCGCTTCGGTGCGGATATTGCCGGGCTTGATGCAGCTGCACACGATGCCGTGCGCGCGGCCTTCCAGCGCCGACACCTGGGTCAGCCCCCACAGCCCGTGCTTCGTCGACGAATACGTCGCCGAGTCGGGTCGCACACGGTGCGCCGCGACGCTGGCCACGTTGATGATGCGTCCGCCGCCCTGCGGTTTCATGATCCGAAACGCCTCGCGCGTGCACAGGAACGGCCCGGTCAGGTTCACCGACAGCGCGCGCTGCCACAGATCCAGAGACAGCGACTCCAACGGAGCGCCATCCAGAATCGCCGCGTTGTTGACCAGAACGTCGAGCCGCCCCCAGCGCGCAACGGTCTGCGCGAAGAGCGCGGCGACCTGGTCCTCATCCGCCACGTCGCACGGCACGGCCAGCGCCTCGCCGCCCGCTGCGGCGATTTCGGCGGCCACCGCCGCCAGCTTGTCCGCCGAGCGCGCCGCCAGCGCGACCCGGCACCCTTCGCGCGCCAATGCCAGCGCGATGCCGCGCCCCAACCCGTAGGACGCGCCAGTTACAATCGCGACCTTGCCTTCCAATGTGCTCATCAGTAAAGACTCCGCGTTATACTGTTTCAGTTTGATCATGTCCCTATATCTTGGGGCAAGTGTGGTTGTCACTCCCTCATCCCCTGGCCCCTTCTCCCC